>NZ_JAULSE010000010.1:0-227231 GCF_030518245.1 Rhizobium sp. CBN3 | reverse complement strand
CGGCGGCAAATCCGTCGTCGCCCGCCTGCGCGCCGATGCCGGCATCGCCCCAGGCCAGAACACTCGCCTCGCCTTCAATCTCGACAAGGCCGTGTTCTTCGATCCGGAAACGCAGGCGCGCATTGCGTAACGGGCAGGTGCTGACATGAGCGGTTCACCAGACATCCTCATCATCGGCTCGGGCGTCGGCGGCGCCACCGTCGCTGCCGGCCTGGCTGTATCAGGTGCTGAGATATTGGTCCTCGAAGCCGGCGATCATATCGCTGATCTTCCCGTCAATCGCGACCAGCGCGCCATCTTCCAGCGTGGACATTTCCGGCCGAAGGAAACCTGGTACGAAGCGGACGGCAGGGCCTTCAACCCGGGCAACTATTACAATGTCGGCGGCAATTCGAAATTCTACGGCGCCGTCTTGTCGCGCTACCGCAAAGAAGATTTCGACGTCATCGAACATCGGGAAGGCATCTCGCCGGCCTGGCCTTTTCCCTATGAAGAGCTGGAGCCCTGGTATTCGAAGGCAGAGCTGATGTATCAGGTCCGCGGCAGTCTTGGCGAAGATCCGACCGAACCGCATCATTCGGTTGCCTACGAATTCCCGCCTGTGCCGGACGAGGCGCCGATCGCCGACATCAGGGCGCGCCTGAAGGCGAAAGGCCTGCATCCGTTTTCGCTGCCGCTCGGTCTGGATCTCGACGCCTGGCTCTCCAAGGCGCGTACGCCCTGGGATGCACATCCGAATTCACAGGACGGCAAGATGGATGCCGAGACCGCAGCCCTCGCGGTGGCGCTGAAACACGAGAACGTGCGGCTTGAGACCAATGCACGGGTGATGCGGCTCGACACAGGGGCGGGGAGCCGGATCGACCGGGTCACCTACGTCAAGGACGGACAGACGCTGACCGTCTCGCCCCGGATCATCATCCTTTCCGCCGGTGCGGTGCAGTCATCCGTGCTTTTGCTCCGTTCGAAAAACGACCGCTTCCCGAGGGGGCTCGCCAATTCTTCCGACCAGGTCGGTCGCAACTTCATGAACCACAACGCCTCGGCCGTGATAGCGGTGTCGCCGCGCTTCAGGAACACCGCCGTCTACCAGAAGACCTTCGCCTTCAACGACTTCTATCTCTCGGACGGCGAGGGTGGACCGCCGCTCGGCAATGTGCAGTTGCTGGGGCGTATTTCTGAAAAGGTCCTCAAGGGCTCTCTGCCGCAGGCGCCGGAATGGCTGCTGCGTTTCATGACGGACCATGCCATCGATTTCTATGCGATGAGCGAGGACGTTCCGAATCCCGAAAGCCGCGTGATGGTCGATGGCGATCGGATCGTCCTCAAATGGCAGAGGACCAATTGGGACGCGCATCTTGCCCTTGTCGCCAAGCTGAAGGCGATCCTGCGGTCGATCGGTTTTCCGATCGTGCTCTCCAGAGCTTTCGACAAACGCACGCCGTCCCACCAGTGCGGAACGATCCGCATCGGAAACGACCCGGCAACGGCGCCACTGGATCCATACTGCCGGTCCTACGATCACGGCAATCTTTTCGTCGTCGACGCCGGTTTTCTGCCCACATCGGCTGCGGTCAATCCGGCACTTACCGTCGCCAGCCAAGCGCTCAGAGTTGCCCACCACATCGCATCGACGGACTTGCAGACACAGTCAGATCCATTGGCGCGCGCCGGCTTCAAATAGGACAGTAAAATGGGATTCGATTATATCATCACCGGTGCCGGTCCTGCGGGCTGCGTTCTTGCAAGCCGCCTCAGCGAAGATCCCGACGTCAAGGTACTGCTTCTGGAGGCCGGCGGAGGCGACTGGAATCCGCTTTTCCACATGCCCGCCGGCTTCGCCAAGATGACGAAGGGCGTCGCCAGCTGGGGATGGGAAACCGTTCCCCAGAAGCACATGAAAGGCAGGGTGCTTCGCTATACCCAGGCAAAGATCATCGGCGGCGGCTCTTCGATCAACGCGCAGCTCTACACGCGCGGAAACGCGGCCGATTATGATCTCTGGGCCAGTGACGACGGCTGCGAGGGCTGGGACTACCGTTCGATCCTGCCCTATTTCAAACGTGCCGAGGACAATCAACGTTTCACAGACGATTACCACGCCTATGGCGGTCCGCTGGGGGTCTCGATGCCGGCTGCACCGTTGCCGATCTGCGACGCCTATATCCGCGCGGGACAGGAGCTCGGCATACCCTATAATCACGACTTCAACGGCCGCCAGCAGGCCGGCGTCGGATTTTACCAGCTCACCCAGCGCAACCGCCGGCGGTCATCGGCATCGTTTGCCTATCTCTCGCCGATCAAAAACCGGAAGAATCTGACGATCCGGACGGGCGCGCGTGTCGTCCGCATCCTGCTGGAAGCAGGCCGCGCGGTCGGCGTCGAGATCGCGACCGGAAATGGTCTGGAGGTCGTGCGCGCCGAACGCGAAGTCTTGGTCTCGTCAGGCGCGATCGGATCGCCGAAGCTCCTGTTGCAGTCCGGCATAGGGCCAGCCGACCATTTGACTGCGGTGGGTGTCAAGCCTAGCCACGATCTGCCCGGCGTCGGCGGCAATCTTCAGGACCATCTTGACCTTTTCGTTATCGCCGAATGCACCGGCGATCATACCTATGACGGCGTCGCAAAACTCCACCGCACGCTTTGGGCGGGGATACAATATGTCCTTTTCCGTACCGGTCCGGTCGCCTCCTCACTCTTTGAAACCGGCGGCTTCTGGTATGCCGATCCCGACGCACGGTCGCCCGATATCCAGTTCCACCTCGGCCTGGGTTCCGGCATCGAAGCCGGCGTCGAGCGGCTCAAGAATGCCGGGGTCACGCTCAACTCGGCCTATCTGCATCCGCGCTCGCGAGGGACAGTGCGTCTCTCATCCGCCGATCCCGCTGCGGCTCCCTTGATCGATCCTAACTACTGGTCCGATCCTCACGACAGGAAGATGTCGCTGGAGGGGCTCAAGATCGCCCGCGAAATCATGCAGCAGGCGGCGCTGAAACCCTATGTCATGGCCGAAAGGCTGCCGGGACCGAAGGTCATGACCGACGAGCAGCTTTTCGACTATGGCTGCGCCAACGCCAAGACCGACCATCATCCGGTGGGCACCTGCAAGATGGGAACCGGGTCTGACGCGGTTGTCGGGCTCGATCTCAAGGTCCACGGCCTTGAAGGCCTGAGGGTGTGCGATTCCTCCATCATGCCGCGCGTGCCGTCATGCAACACCAACGCGCCGACGATTATGGTCGGTGAAAAGGGGTCGGACCTCATCCGGGGGCTGCCTGCGCTGCCATCGACGATCTTCTCCTATGAACGCAACGATACCAGGCCGCGGGCTCGTGCCGAGATCTGCTAAGGGAGTGATGACAATGTCTGAAGTGAGTGTTGCAGTGCTTGGCGCCTCGGGCTGGATGGGAAAGGTCCATACGATGGCCTATCAGACCTTTCCACATTTCTTCGGCGTGTCGGACGGAACGGCGCGGATCGTGGCGCTTGTCGACAGCAACCCTGACGTAGCGCAGGATATCGGCAACAGGGCGCCGGGGGCCAGGATCTACCAGGATTGGAAGCTGGCGGTCGCCGATCCCGAAGTCGACCTGATCGACATCTGTCTGCCCGACCATCTGCATTATCCGGTAGCCAAGGCCGCCCTGCTGGCCGGCAAACACGTCTATTGCGAGAAGCCGCTGGCAAACACCGCCGACGAGGCGCGGGAGCTGGCCGAGATCGCCAGAGAAAAGGGTGTCATTACCCGTGTCGGACACGCCTTTCCCCGAAACCCCGTTCATGATCTGGCGAAAGAGATCATCGAATCCGGTGAAATCGGCGAGATCAAGCTGTTTCGCGGCTGCCAGCACGTCGACATGTATGGGGATCCCACAGCACCGTTCATGTGGCGCGCCGATGGCAAGCTCGCGCCGACCGGGATCGTCGGCGATACCGGTTCGCACATCTTCAGCTTTATGGATTTCCTTGTCGGCCGCGTCAGCTCTCTGATCGCCGACAATCTCATCGTCACCCCGCGCCGGCCGATCGTCGAGGGGCTTGCCTATGGGGAGCAGGTGAAACTGTCGGGCAACGAGGCCTGGGCCGATATCACC
Organism: Rhizobium sp. CBN3; assembly: GCF_030518245.1. NCBI lineage: Bacteria > Pseudomonadati > Pseudomonadota > Alphaproteobacteria > Hyphomicrobiales > Rhizobiaceae > Rhizobium > Rhizobium sp. CBN3. The sequence continues at coordinate 223,137 of NZ_JAULSE010000010.1, read as the reverse complement.
AATCCCGACGCAACGAACCTGCTGTGCAGGTTCGAAAACGGCGCCGCCGGCATCGTCGACTTCAGCCGGGTCGCCACCGGCCGCAAATTCATGCAGACCTACGAAGTCTATGGAACGAAAGGCAGCATCGCCTATACCTATGACGAGATAAACCGGCTGCGTTTTTACTCCAACGACGACAGCACGGGGCGGCGCGGCTTTCGCGAGATCGACGTCGGTCCTGAGAACCCCACCTTCAGGGCCTTCCTTCCGCTGCCGAATTTCGGCATCGGCTATAATGAAAGCAAGATCATCGAGGTGGCGGAGGTGATCCGGTCGATCGTCGCAAACAGACCGATGTGGCCGACATTCGATACCGGCCACCACATCTGTCAGATCGTCGATGCCTGCATGGAGTCTTCCCGGCAGAGACGCTGGGTGGATATCCCGCTCAATTGATTGTGACGCGCCGATGACCATAGATGTTCCGCAGGAAATCCTTGACGCACTGACCGATGTCGATATGCCGCGGCTTCCGCCGGAGCCGCCTGCTTCCGGTCTAGCCCGCCTCGCCGGCATCGACGTGCCGATCTACCGAGCCGGCTGCGTCGTCGTCGGATCCGGCGCTGCGGGTCTGCGTGCGGCGGTGGAAATGAAGCGGCGCGGCGTCGATGTCGTCATCATCAGCCAAAGCGCATGGGGCGGAACCTCGGCCTGCTCTGGCTCCGACAAGCAAACCCTCCACACCGCGAACACGGCCGATCAGGGCGATAATTACCGGGCGATGGCCCGCGCCATCGGCGGCGGCGGCGCCATGGACGAGGACACGGCCTATGTCGAAGCGGTCGGCTCGTCACGGATGATGGCATCGCTGCAGTTCTTGGGGCTGCCGCTGCCCCAGGATCCGCTTGGCGGAACACTGCGATATCAGACCGACCATGACGAGGTCGGCCGCGCCACCAGCTGCGGCCCGCGCACCTCGCGCTTGATGGTCAAGGTGCTGGCGGAGGAGGCGATCCGGCTGGCCGTGCCGTTCTACAACCAGACCACCGCGGTCAAAATCCTCACCGAGGGCGAGGGGGCTGAGCGTCATGTCGCCGGCATGCTCGTCATGCGCGCCGGCGACCGTAGGCAGGAGAACCCGCTCGGCATCGCCTTGTTCGTGAGTGACGTGATCGTGCTCGCCGCCGGCGGCCCGGGCGAGCTCTATCGCGACAGCGTCTATCCCAACGGCTGCTTCGGCTCTCTCGGACTGGCGCTCGAGGCAGGCGTCGAGCTCGTCAACCTAACCGAAAGCCAATTCGGTATCGGAACGCGCAGGGAGGGATTCCCGTGGAATCTGTCCGGCACATATGTCCAGGCGATCCCGCATATCTATTCGGTCGACGGCGAGGGCGCAGAACACCATTTCCTGGCGGGATATTATCGAAGTACCCAGGAGCTGGCGTCAAACATCTTCCGTAAGGGCTATCAATGGCCGTTCCACGCGACCCGCATGCTTGATTTCGGCTCGAGCCTGGTCGATCTCGCCATTTACAGCGAGACCGCAGCGGGTCGGCGCGTCTTTATGGACTTCAATCGCAATCCTCCGCCCGTTCCCGGCGACCTGCCATTCAGCCTGGAGAGGCTTGACGAGGACGTTCGCCTCTATCTCGGCAAGGCTGGCGCCGATCAGCAAATGCCGATCGATCGATTGAAGCATATGAACCCGCTCGCGATCGAGCTCTATCGCCGTTACAAGATCGATATTGCCGAAGAGCCGCTGGAGTTCGCGGTCAATAACCAGCACATGAACGGCGGCATCATGGTCGATAGCTGGGGCCGCACCAATCTGGGTGGCTGCTACGCGGTCGGGGAGGCGGCGGGCACACATGGGGTGACAAGGCCCGGTGGAGCGGCGCTGAATGCCGGGCAGGTCTTCGGAACCAGGGTGGCCGAACACATCGGTGCCGGCGGAGCAAAGCGGCCTGACGCGGGACGTGTACCGGAGGCCGCAGAGGTGGGCATCGTCAATCTCCTTTCCGCCCTGCGCAGTGAAAGCCCGCTCACCGTCAAAGCGGTCCGCTCGGCGGTGCAGGCCCGCATGAGCGAGAAGGCGGGCATCATCTGCGATCAAAGGAGCGTCCGCCAGGCCTTGGTCGAAGCGCGGGCGCTGAACGCCAAAATCCGCGCCAACGGCCTCGCCTACGACCACGCGGCCGAAGCGGTCCGAGGTGTGCAATGGCGGCACATGGCGCTTGCCTCGGAAGCGGTGCTGAGCGCGCTCGACTTTTTCATTGGCAGGGGCGGCGGCAGTCGGGGAGCACGCGCGATCTGCGATGCGGAGGGCGAATTCCTTCCGCAGGCGAGCGCCGGTCCACTGGAGGACTATCGTTTCCGTAGGGAAAGCGAAGCGCATCGCCAGGAGCAGATCGTCGTTCGGCTCGAAGGCGATGAGATCAGGCTTTCAACCCGTCCGAACCGCAATCTGGACGAAGGCGCCAGATCCTTTTTCGAGCGCGACTGGCCCGCCTGGTTGACGGGCCGCATCTATGATCTGGACGGCGGCGAATGAGCCGATGCTGTCATCGTATCAATCAGGATTGGCGACCGCTGGCGGAACCCGGATGCGCTCCGTATCGTCAGAGCCTTCGGCAACGGCTTCCTCGCTTTTGCGCACATGCCGTGGTGGATCTTTTCCTTCGACCGGCTTCGGCGACAACTGGTCGTCGGCCTGGATTTCGTCGGTATTGAGATAGTTCTTGCTCTCGCCCATGACGATCACTTCCGGTTGGAGAATAGCGGGGCGGGAATGCGACCCTTCTGATTGGCGCGGCCTGTCTCAGGATCGGAGCCGGGGACGCCGTCGCCCGCCTCGCGGCTGCTGCCCATGCTGACGGGAGGCTTGCGCCGGTCGTCGACATTTGCCTCGGGCAGCTCGTCGTCCTGAGTATCCTCGTTCAACGACTTCGGCGGAAGCTTTGCGGAATCGGGAATGGGTTTCGTGCGCATCGGACAATCTCCTTTGCAGGCAAACTCCGGCAGGCATCGCAGGTTCCCCGATATTCTGTGATCGATGGCATTGCCGCTTATACGGCTTCAGCCGCGGGAATATCGAGCTCGATCATGACGGGTGCGTGGTCGCTCGTGTGCTCCCAGCTTCGCGGCTTGCGCCGGACGGTCGCCGATCGAAGCCACGGCGCCACCGTCGGGCTGAGCAGAAAGTGGTCGATCCGCAATCCGGCGTCGCGCTCGAAACTGTTCCGCCAATATTTCCAGAAGGTGTAGATGCGCTCGTCGGGATGCAGGTGCCTGATGGCATCCGTCCAGCCCTGGGAGACGAGCTGGGCATAGGCTTTGCGGACTTCGGGCCTGAAAAGCGCATCGTCTCGCCAGCGCTCCGGCTTGTAGACGTCGATCTCCGTCGGCATGACGTTGAAATCGCCAGCAAGGATGGAAGGCACCTCGATTTCGAGCAGTTCGGCGGCATAGGCGTGCAGGCGACGGAACCAGCGAAGCTTGTATTCGAACTTGGCGCTCGGAAAAGGATTGCCGTTCGGCAGATACAGGCATCCGATCAGCATGCCCTCGATAGCGGCTTCGATATACCGGCTGTGGGTGTCATCGGGGTCGCCCGGAAGACCGCGCCGTGTCAGCATCGGTGTCTTGTCCTTTGCCAGGATGGCGACACCGTTCCAGGATCGCTGCCCGTGCCACACAGCGCCGTAGCCGGCCCGTTCGAGCTCTTTTCGCGGAAATCTGGCATCGTCGGTTTTCAGTTCCTGCAGGCAGGCCACATCGGGGACATCCTCCTTCAGCCAGCGCAGCAGGTTGGTCAGTCGCCCGTTGATCCCGTTTACATTGTAGGTTGCGATTTTCATGAGAGCTCATGCGAAGCGGCCAGATCGGGAAGTTGGCGCAATCTACCAGGTTCACTTGTCGCGCGTCTCCGGTCTTCTTTAAACGCAGGTCATTGCTGCAAAGCCGCAGCACGATTTTGCGCGGCATGCTTCAGAAGCGCTCCTGAGTTTCCTCCCCCGGTAGTCCGCGCCCGCAGTCGGCCCAGTCAAGCCGGCTCTCCACGCCGTAATGACCTGCAGGTCGAATCCTGTCGGGGCGATCAAGCGAGCCAACCGTCACGCGGATCAGTTCGTCGCCGTCGTACCGAAGGAAGAGCGGCGTTCCGCATTTGCCGCAAAAGCCGCGTGTCGCAATCGGCGAGGATCGGTAAACGGCAGGGGAAGACTCCGTCCAGACGAAATCTTCAACCTTGGCCTGGACAAGTACCGCGAAAGGACCGCCGGTCGCTTTCTTGCACATGTCGCAATGGCAATATCCGGAATGCGGCGGAGCGCCGGTGAATTCGTATCGGCAGGATCTGCATAGGCAGCCACCGGTCCATTGGCTCGCCATGGTGGTCGCCCTTTCAACGGGTTGCGCCGTACACGAAGGCGATGGCGGCGACGATCGCTGCGGCAGTCAGCGGCTGCTGGCGTATCCTGTCCTCCATATCCTGGACGAAACTCCTAGCTTCCGCCTTTGCCAGACGGGCTGTTCCGGACGCCAGCTCCGACGCGGACTCAGCCATCCGGCCGGCTTCTTTCTGAAGCGCACGCAGTTCCTCGCGGTCGGCGTTGAATCTGTCCGAGGAGCGCAGGGCCTGATCGACCAGCGGATACTCTTGGTCAATGGCGGTCGGATCCGGCTCCCGCTTCACTCGCTCAGCCGCCTCGACATCGCTGCGGCCGGCGGGAATGGAGGTATGGGTGGCGGAGACGGGATCAGAAGCGGGAAACGTGTCTTCGATCGCTTTGTCGAGTTCGCCCTTTCGGGACTGTTTTCGCTGCTCTGCCTGCTCTTTTCGCAGGGACTGGACGGCGGGTGAATCATTCGGGTTCGGCATCGCGGTTTCCTCTGTTGCACTTTGATAATCAAAGCGGTGACGAGGAAAGAAGTTCCAGAAAAATGCGTCTGCGCCTCATCCAGCAACACTATGGCGACAATGTCGGCAATATACGCGCCCAGGCAGTATTTGTGATGACATCGCTCGTATTTTTGGGGGCGCATTCACTGCATGCCGGACCAAAGTCCTGCCTTTTCTTGGTACCTAGGTCCGGTTGCATTTAGCCTTCGGAAAAGCGAAAGTCCTCAAGGCCTCCCATAAGCATAGGAACGGCGAAGAACGGATGAACAAGGCAATGGCATTGACTATCTCGAAACGGGATTTTCTGAGATTGGGCGGCAGCGCGGCGGTCGCCTTGGTGGTTGCCGCATCGCCTGTGACAATCAATCTCGATGGTTCCCTTCGCGTTCTGACGGTGAAACAAGCAGAGGCAAAAGACGGTAATAACGGGGGCGGCAACGGCGGCGGAAACGGCAACGGCGGAGGGAATGGCAACGGGGGAGGCAGTGGCAATGGGGGCGGTAACAGCGGTAATAGTTCCGGCAACAGCGCAGGTGGAAGCTCCAACAGCAACGCCGGATCCTCTTCATCCTCGGCTTCCTCGTCGACGGGATCGAAGGCCAGAGCGACCGAAGGTACCGATGGGTCGATCAACGTTCGCCACGCGAACGGTATCACCGAAAGCCTGCGCAGTGGCCGCTATGTCATGAAGGACGCGAAGGGCAGGACGATCATAAGCCGCCAGGCGACGGCGAGCGACGCAAACCGGCTGAGCAATTTCCTTCGCTGAGATGCGGAAAACGGCGCCGTAGGGATCGCAGGTCGACCCGGCGCTATCGCCGTTCGCGCCATTGCAGGGCCGCTTCGGTCCTGTTCGAGGCGCCGAGCTTGCTCAGGATCTGGGTCATATGGTGCTTTACGGTCTTTTCCTGCAGGTTGAGGCGCAGGCCGATATGCTTGTTGGACAGACCTTGGGCGACGAGATCCATCACCTCGCGCTCCCTTGGCGTCAGACTGTTCTTGTCTGAGTTTCCGTTTTGCAGCGAATTTTCCATCGCCTTCGCCGACATCGTCGGCGAGACATATCGCGATCCGCTGAGGACGGTTTTAATCGCTTCCGCGAGGCCGCGGGATCCGACACCTTTGAGAACGTAGCCCATCGCGCCCTGCTGCAGGGCTCCGAGCAGCGTGTCCACCTCCTCGGATACGGTCAACATCAGCACTTTCGTCGTCGGGCTGAGCGCCAGGACGTCGGCGATCGCAGCCAATCCGCCGCCGGGCATCGAGACATCGAGAAGCATCACGTCGGGGAGGTTGTTCGATGCGATCATGGCGGCGTCTTCGCTGCTGGCCCCTTCGCCAATGACCACGAAGTCGCTCATCTCCGACAAGCTCCGCGTTACACCCTCGCGAAAAAGCGGGTGGTCGTCCACGACGCCGACGGTGATTGGTTTCATCTCTATTCTCCAGCTTCCATAGGCTCGAAGGTCATGGTCACGGTCGTTCCTCCTTCACCCGTCTTGATATCGAAAGATCCCCCCAGGCTGTCGATGCGTTCGCGCAGCCCTACCAGGCCGAGGCTTGTCGGCCTCACCTCCGTCGGATCGAACCCATCGCCACGATCACTGACCTCCACACAAACATGACCATTGTGCGACACGGCTTTCACGGTCTGCTGAACGCCGCCGCCGTGGCGATAGGCGTTGTTCAAGGCTTCCTGAACGAAGCGATAGATACAGATCTTTACGGCAGCAGCGAGCTCGGGTCCATCCTCGTCGATGATCGTTTCGACAACGGTTTCGGTCTTGTGCCGGTGCGCTTCGACGACCCGCAGCACGATATCGGTGATCGAGGACTTTTCGATCTGCGGGAGCACCAGTCCGCTGCAGATATTGCGGATTTCCGTCATGGCCTCCGCGAGGCTCGAGCGTATCCAGGCAAGTTCTTTTTCGCGTGCTTCGGGTTCGGTGGATGCGTTGATCAATAAGTCGCTGTCCAGTCTCAGTGAAGCATAGGCAATGTGCTGTGCCGGACCGTCGTGCAGATCGGCACCAATGCTGCGCAGATATGTTTCGTTCAGCGCCGCCACGCGCTGCGAGGCGCGCTGCAGCCGCCGCTGGAGGCCGCGATTTTCCGCCAGCAGCGCAGACAATTCCTTGACCCGTTCCTTGAGATCCCTGCGCTGCGCTTCTATCGTGCGGCTTCCGCGAAACACCAGGGCGGAGAGAACGAGGAAAAAGACGCCTGTGAGAGTGGCGACTGCTCCCCAGCTCTGCAGCCTCGCATGCGCCAGACTGTCGCCGAGGCCTTCCGCGGTCTCGTAGAATTCGAGCACAGCGACCGCCTGGCCGGACCACGGCTGGAGAACCGGATTGTAGATTTCCATCAGCGGCTTGCCGAGCGCGCGCTCGGCACCGCTTTCCGGGTCATCGGCAATCTCGTAGCGCGCAACCAGCGAGCCGGCGAATGCCTTCTGCAGCTTGGCGTTCAGCGGAAACTTCTGGCCCACCAGCTCCTTGTCCTTCGAATAGAGGATGGTGCCGTCGTTTCGCCATAACCTGAATGAGACAAGGCGCCTGCCAAGCGCCCCCTGGCCGAGCGTTTCGTCGAGAGCCTGAGCGCTGCCTTCGTCCAGCAGCGATTCCGTTTGCATGTCGGGAAGCAGCGGCGCCACCACACTGTCGACGTAAAGTGCCGTCGCCGCGCCGGAATTATGAATGACGGCTTCCTCGATCAGATGGGTGACAAGGATGCCCACGAGAAACATGGCGGCGATCGAGACCAAGCCACCCGCGATGAAAAATTGCGAGGCGAGTGAGCGGGCATTCCAGCGGCGCAGCCAATTCATTTTGATACCGGCAAGAGACTTTGCCGACTAACCTACAGCGTCTTTGGAGTTTTTCCAGACTGTATCAGGGCAGATTCCTGGTATCGAAGACCTCAGCGCCTCTGATGCTCTCGGTCAAATGAATGCTATCGCCTGACATGGCTGCGCCGAAGACATAGAGGAGACCGGCCAGAACGATGACAAGGGCAATGACGGAGGCGTTCCAGGCGTCGTTGACATGGGATCTGTTCCTCTGGGGCATAAGCGGATCTCCTTCCATATCGTTCAAACGACGCGGTTAGGTGACCGTTCCGCTTCGGGGACTTCGGTCGAAGAGGCCTGGGACCAAGGTCCGTCCCCGTGGACAACAGCAGATTCAGCCATATTTCAACTTCGATGGAGCTGTGTTGGGAGACATGTGGTGACAGTTTCTGCGAACATCGATGACGGTGCAGATGCCGCATTTGTCGCGTCTCCCCCTCCGTTTGGGGCAGGCGTCGCCGATCTTTACCAAGCCCTTCTCGTGCCGATTCTATTTGAGCCCTATGCGTTGGAAATGGCAATCGCCGCCGAACGGTCGAAGCCGGTCAGCGTGCTCGAAGTCGCGGCGGGGACCGGCGCCTTGACACGCGCTCTGCGGGCGAGGCTCGATCCGGCCGCCGAGATCGTTGCCACCGACCTCAGCCAGGCGATGATCGACGTCGGCGCACCATCTGTGACGATGTCGCGAACGCATTGGATGCACGCGGATGCGCAAGATCTGCCGTTCGCCCCTTTGATGTTCGATCTCGTCGTTTGCCAGTTCGGCGTCATGTTCTTTCCGGATAAGCCGAAGGCCTATGGCGAGGCGAAAAGAGTGTTGCGGAGCGGGGGCCATTTCCTGTTTTCGACGTGGGATTCGCTTGCTGCCAACGACTTCGCAAGATGTGTGGACGAATGTCTGACAGACCTCTTCCCGTCGGACCCTCCCGATTTCCTCAGGCGCTTGCCATATTCTTACTTCGACCCCAGTCCGATCAAGGCTGAAGTATCATCGGCGGGATTCGAGGCGGTTTCCTGCGAACGGCTCGAACGGACCTCTATCGCGGCCACAGCACAGGATGTCGCGACCGCCTTCTGCCGGGGCACGCCGCTCAGCGGAGAAATCGAATGGCGGGCGCCGGAGCGCATGTCGGAGATCGTTGATGAGGTGGCCGAGCGGGTCGCGTCCCGCTATGGCGTCCGTCCTTGCGGCAGCATGAGCGCCCTGGTCGTCTCCGGCCGGGCCGCTTAACCTCTTCCGGCATCCTCTCGCGCGCCGATTGCCGGTGCCGGGGCTCGTGCGGACAATCATTGCCCTGGCGCCTGGATTAAACCTACGGTCCCCGATTAGGGGATGAGGCAGTAGTCGGGGTAGGGAGGGGCATGCATCGCGCCGATGACGTGCTGTTCGATCTCGACACAGGTTTCGTCATATTCCCGCACCAGCTTTAAATTGAACCGTCGTCTTCGAAGCCGATCACGCGCCTCGACTGCCATCTGATAGGCCTCGAAAAGCTCGAGCTGCCACGGGTCGCGCGCCTGCATGATCAGCGTCCGCATTTGCGGCAGACGCATCGCCAGGCGCCTGCGTCCTGCTTCCCGGCGGTTAGATCGTGTCATCTCCCTCGGTCTCCTGCCCAAGCCCGCGATGCGATGGCGTTCGGCTCGAGAATAGCGCGGCTGACGAATAATGAAATCCAGACCAAGGGCCGGGATGCCTCAGACCGAGGTCCGAGGCGTGGAACGACCTCGTTGCCAGCAAGTTGGTTTGGCAGCGGCAAGCAGGCCGCATTGAAAAGCAAGGAGGAAAAGATGCTCTTCAAGCTAATTGCAGGCGCAGCAACTGCCATGACCCTGATGTCAGGTGTCGCATTCGCCCAGTCCTCGACCGTCAATGGTGCGGCTGGTGGCGCAATCACCGGAGCTATCGTTGGTGGTCCGGCCGGTGCTGCCATCGGCGGCGTTGCCGGCGCAGTCGTCGGTACGGCAATCGATCCGCCGCCGCAAAAGGTCGTCACCTATGTTCGCGAGGCGCCGGCACCGTCGGCACGCGTCGTTGTGAAGGAAAAGGTGGTCGTCGGCCAGCCCCTGCCGGAAACGGTCGTCGTGACCCCCGTTCCGGACGACCCGAAATATGCCTACGCGGTCGTCAACGACGAGCGTGTCATTGTCGAACCGTCGTCGCGCAAGGTGATCCAGGTGATCAAGTGACCTGATCGTTCACGTGGCTCTGCCGCGTCTTCCTTTCGCAAATCATCTTCAGATCAGCCGCACGATGGACGGCAGCGTCGTCGTGCGGCCGCACGGATCGAGGAGAGGGAACATGATCTATTCCGAAGAGAAATCCGCTGGTCTCGCCGTGCCGCTGATCGCCATTCTCTTGGCGATCGTCGGCATTATCGCCGTGCTGGTCGCCACCGGCGGTCACAGCAGCGCCGGGCCGCGTGTCTGGGTTCCCCAGGCACAACAGCAGGGAGCGGGCCAATGAATGCCATTGCAAGCGTCGCCTTCGGCATTGCCAGCTCGGTTGGCGCCTGCATGGCAGCGGCCTCCCTTGCCTCGCATGTGGTGGCGGATCCCGGACCACCCGCGCTCACGGACCTTGCCGCCCCCGATCTATGGACGACGAATCCGGTGAAGGTCGATCCCCATCGGCAGCATTATGAGCGAATTCCGCCTGTCTATTCCAGCTATGTCACCGAGGCTCCGGCGACCGTCGCGCCAAGGATGGCTTCGCAACCCGCTCGTCCGTCGACAGAACTACAGGCACCGCAGCCAAAATTCTCCGCCGAGCACCTTGCCTGGTGTGCCGAACGCTACCGTTCCTTCGATCCTGCGACCAACAGCTACCGATCCTATAAGGGCGACATCCGCGAATGCTCTTCGCCGTTCCAGCAGAATATCGCCGCAAGCCCTGAGGCCGGCGGCACGAAAGTCAATGCCCAGGCGGCTGCCCGATGCGCCGCCCGCTACAGATCGTACCGACCGGAAGACAACACCTATCAGCCATGGGATGGTCCGCGCCGAAGCTGCGACTTGTCGGATCTGGTCGCGACGAGCAATTAACCATGGTCGGGCAGCTTGTACAAAATGGTACCGTGCTGGCTAGCCAGACTAAAGTCCGTGTTGTAATCGCATCGGTTGTGATATCCGGTTGTATTTGAGGGGCGGAGAGCGGGGATGGCGACGACGCTGATAGCAGAAATCCACCAGGCGCAGACAAGGCTTCCGTTCTTGAGCAGGGCGGAGCGCGGAGCCCTTATCGTTCGCATTCTTCGCGAGTTGAAGATACTCCGTCGCGAAGTTCTCGGGAATGTGTCGGCCGATCGCTGCGTTTGGATCGATAAACTGATCGCGTCAGTTTCTTCGACAGTATCGGAAATCGTCACGATGCCGGACGCCGAGTTCAACCGTGTCTTGAACGAGTTCGAAAAGCTCATGGCAACGCTGCATAACATTTCGCACCCGCAGAAGCCGTCGAAGACGGTTCACTAGCGTCGTTAAGGCGACGGACGGGCGCGCCGGAAACCGATCCCGGCGCGGAAGCGTTCTCCTCCTATGACCGAAACAAAATCGCCCGCCGACCAGGACGAGATGTCGCCCCGTGACGATGAGCCGAAGCCAGGCGCAGAAGTTTCCTTCCCTTACGACAGGATGACTGTCGAGCAGTTCCGAAACCGTTTCCCGCGTGCCCGCTGGAACGACGTCCGAAAGGCCTGGTTCGTTCCCGGCCGAACCGCGTCCCGTCGCATCGGCCGATGGCTTGCCGAGCTGGAGGCCGAAGCCGACGCGCATGCGGATGCGAAGGGGCGCGATGCCTTCGCCTTCGATCCCATCGACAGTCCATATCTGGAACTCGGCAAGGCCGGCTTTCGAATCCGCACGCCCTATTCAAAAACCGTCGTCGACGAGCTTCGCGAGGTGCCGTTCTCGCGATGGGATGGCGATCTTCGAATATGGCACGTGCCCTTTCGATCCTATGAGGAACTGAGACGCAGATGGCCTGAGATCGAAACGGCGGCTCGCAGAAACGAACCGGAGGAGAGGCGACGGCGTGCCGACGAGCGGAAGGGAACCGAACAGGAGCTGCGCAGCAGGCTTCGCGCAGCAGAACGCAAGCGCCGCCGTTACCCGCTTCCGGCCGACGATCTGCCGCCGACAGGGCGTCCGGTGGCCACCTCGTATGGGATCGTTGTCTTTACTTATATCACCGGCGAACTGGTCGATCCGGCTCTCGTCGCGGATTTCTATCCCGGCGTCACCGAGGATCATCTCTGGGGGTATTGGCGGGTGCCGACATTCGACGAACTTGTCCGTACCTGGCCTGCGAAAACGCCTCCCCGTCGGGATGCCGAATGGTGGCAGCCGACGATCGAAGAACTGAGGCCCGCCCGCCGCGCCGCAAGATCACGCGAGGCCAGGAATCAAGCGAAGACGCCGTGACCGAGAGCCTGCTATCGGTCTCGCGGACTTTTAGCAGATGCTGCGTCGACGATGCCCGACCGGTGGTGGGAACAAATTCCCACGTTGGTCATTTGTTGTCCATGAAAACAGCCCTGCCGATGTCGCTGCTCGCTCTGGCCCTCTCCGTTGGCGGCGCCCCGGCGCGAGAGCTTCTCCCCGAAACGATCAACGCCGCTTCCCTTGCCGACATCGGGAAAGGAAAGCTGTCGCCCGCCGATCCGGATCCGGCGATCGTCCGCCTCCAGGTCCTGCTCGACCGTGCCGGCTCGTCTCCCGGCGTGATCGACGGCCTCTCCGGCGAGAACGTCGACAAGGCGGTGGCCGGCTTCGAGGCGATGAACAAGCTTCCGGTCGACGGCAGGCCGGATCCGGATGTCGCCTCCCGCTTGGAGGACAATTCGCCCATCGTCGAGAGCTATGTCGTCTCGCCGGAGGACGCCACGGAGCTCGTTGACAGAATCCCTGAGGATTATGGCGAGAAGGCAAAGATGCAGAGCCTCGGCTATACCAGCGTTGCGGAGAAGCTGTCCGAACGCTTCCACATGGATCTCGATCTCTTGAACGCGATCAACCCAGGTTCGCATTTCGCGCCCGGCGACAAGGTGTGGGTCGTCAATCCCGGCCCTCCCAGGGAAGGTAAGGTCAAGAGCATCGAGGCGGATAAGAAGACAGGGCAGGTGCTGGCCTATGGCGAGGATGGCTCGCTGCTTGCCGTCTATCCCGCGACGATCGGCAGCGAGGACAATCCGGCGCCTTCAGGAAAGCACAAGGTCAAGGGCGTATCGAGAATGCCGGTCTACCGATATGATCCGAAGCGCAACTTCAAGCAGGGAAAGAACGACAAGGTCCTGACGATCCCGAAGGGGCCGAATGGTCCGGTCGGCAGCGTCTGGATCGACCTGACCGAGCCGACCTATGGCATACACGGGACGCCGGAGCCGAAGCTCATCGATAAGGTCGGCTCGCATGGCTGCGTACGGCTGACGAATTGGGACGCCGAAGAGCTGGCCGGCATGGTCAGACCGGGCGTCCTGGTCGAGTTCGTCAATCGCAGTCCCGCCGATCCGAAGTGAAACCCAGATCTGACGATCACTTGAACAAGATGATGGCCGCAGCTGCCTTCCGGCGGGTCGCGACCAGGCGGCGTTAGACCCCTCCCGTATATTCACCTCTTGCCGGGTAGCCGTTTTTGATCACGAAATCCAACGCCTGCACCATCTCGGCGAAATTTGGCCGCGCAAACGGCATGGATTGCACCGAGAGCCAATAGATCGTCCGATCCGGCCTGACTAAGAACACGCCCGGCTCTGAGAAAAGTTCGGGTTCCTCGATGCCAATCGATGTCTTGCCGCGCGAACTGGAAATATAAAGACCCCATTGCCGCGCCACGCTCAACGACAGGCCATAACCGACCCGCAGGTGTTCAGCACCGATTTTGTCCGCCATCTGCCTGGCGCGGTCTTCCCCATCAGAGCTTATAGCGATTGTACTTACCCCGCGCTCTTCGAAGGCTGGCGTCATCCGATCCAACTCTTTGAGATAGTTTGCGCAGACGGGGCAGTGGAGCCCACGGTAGAAGCACACAAGCGTCATGAGCGATGGGCTTTCGCTCGTCAGATTGAACTCGCCATGCTGAAGGGTCTTGATGGTCAAATTGGGGGCTAGTGTTCTCGGGATCAACATTGATCAACTCCCTTAGGTCAAACGCCAGACGCCGTGTTGACGTCAAGGCCTCACCATTCCATAATTCTGATCATCATTAGTCCGAGAATCATGATCGAAAGCCCGAAGCCTTTTCGAAAAGTTGATCGCCTGACGGCCTTCTTTGACGCATTCGAACTGGAAGTCTCGCTAGACCCAACGCCGATGAGGTATGGCCGTGCCCGGCTGTTCGTGATTGGTGAAGCAGGCGGCCCAGTCGAAGCAATCGTTCTCCAACCACGGAGCGACAGCGTTCCCGAGCCATCGGCGTTGATGACCGCGGCGGTCGATTTCGAGGGGGCGCATAACCCGCTCATGAATGCATTGCCTGACCAGGTCCTCATCGGCATCAACGATATTCCAGCTCTTCGGGACATCACGGCCGCCTTCATGGCGGAAGCGCTGGAATCTCGCTGCGGACGCAGCGCCGCCCTCAATCGCCTTGGCGAAGTCATTGTTCTGCTCATTCTGAGGTCGGCGATTGATCGTGGGGCGACCGGGCCTGGCTTGCTAGCGGGCCTGTCTCATCCCTCGTTACATCGGGCCTTGGTGGCAATGCATGATGCGCCGGCGCGCGCCTGGAACAGCGATGACCTTGCTGCAGCGGCAGGGATGTCAAGGAGCCATTTCATGGCCCTGTTTCGTAACGTGGTCGGCACAACGCCGCAGGCCTATTTGACGGGGTGGCGTTTGATTCTTGCTCGACGAAAGCTCGCCAAAGGGGCGAAGGTGAAGGCGGTGGCGCGTCAAGTCGGATTTGGCAGTGCGGCTGCTTTCTCCCGCGCATTTTTCCGGAAATTCGGGGATTGGCCATCAGTCCCATCGTAGGTGCGCGATAGAGGTTGCGCTTAGCGCATCAGGTGGCAGGGTCGTGGCATCCACCACGCGTGGAAGCCAAACTTTCATTTTGTGGCTCAGCCATTTTCTCCAGACGTTGGCTTTCAATCACGAAGCCTTGGCTTCGAAAGCCGGGGCGAAATCTCCCAGCGATTTCGCCTTGAGGATCGCGCCGCCGATATCCTGCTCCACGATTGCCTCGAGATCGGCAAAGCTGTCGATCACATAGTAGATCGGCTGGAGAATATCGATGCGGTAGGGTGTCCGAAGCACGCTCATCAAATCGAACGGCCGGAATTCGCACGCCGTGCCTTCCGTCGCCGCCTTCGCTTCGCTCGGAGAGGAGACGATGCCGGCGCCGAAGCAGCGGCGGCCCTGCGGTGTGTTGATCAGGCCGAATTCGACGGTGAACCAGAAAATCCGGAACAGATGCCATGAATAGCCCTTGCCGAGGCTCATGGCGGTTTCACCGAAATGCCGGACGAAATTGGCATAGCTCTGATTGGTCAGCAGCGGGCAATGGCCGAACACTTCGTGGAACAGATCCGGTTCCTCGATATAATCGATATGCTCGCGGCGGCGCAGGAAGGTCGCCAGCGGGAACTTGCCCTGCGACAGAAGTTCATAGAAGCGCGAAGGCGGAATGAGCGCCGGCACGCCTTCCACGCCGAAACCGGTGGTCTCGTTCAGGCGTCTGTTCACATCGAGGAGCTGCGGCACTTTCTCCGGCCTGAGCCCGAGCAGTTTGACGCCGTCCAGATATTCCTGGCAAGCCTTGTCGGCCAAGAGCTTCATCTGACGCCGGTAGAGTTCGCCCCAGATCGCATCTTCTTCGGATGTATAGTCATAGAGGCCGTCCGGGCCGGGCAGTTTGGCGGTGTAGCTGCTTTCCTTGGTCATCGATTTATCCTCCCGGGAATGGCAATATTTCTGTCATTATGCTCCGTGTTTGACGGATTTTCTTTTCTTTCATGCCGGCTGTCGCCATAGTGGTGGGAGATATTCTCGAATGTGGTGGTGAAAATGAAAGAAACTGGGAATTTCCGCCGCAAGCTTCTGCAACTGATCCAGGCCGACGGCACTCTGTCGCTGGCGGACCTGGCGGAAAAGGCCGGCATGTCGCAGAGCTCGGCTTGGCGGAAGATCCAGGAACTCGAAGCCGACGGCGTCATCCGCAAGCGCGTGACGTTGCTCGATCCCGGCAAACTCGATCTCAAGCTCTGCGTGATTGCCCATGTCACGCTGGAGGATCATCATGAGGAGGCGGTGGCTTCTTTCGCTTCAGTGGTGCTGGAGCGGCCGGAGATCATGGAGTGCTACGCCTTGTCGGGCGCCTTCGACTACATGCTGAAGATAAGGGCGAGGGACGTCGAAAGCTACGAAGCCTTCATGACCCGCTATCTGATGCGAAATCCGCATGTGCGCACCGTCGTATCGAGCTTCGTGTTGCGCGAGCTGAAATTCTCCACCGAACTGCCGCTCTGACTTTTATCGCGCGCTGTCGCCATGCCGGCTGCCCGGCATCATCACCGGGTAGCCTTCGAACGTCTTCAGCGTGTCGAGCACGATTGAGGTTTTCACGTGCTGCACGGATTCGTGCGGCAGCAGAACGTCGTTGACGAATTTCGACAGATCGGCGAGCCCGCGGGTCGCCACCTTGAGGTGATAGTCCATCTCGCCGGTCAGCGCATAGGCTTCGAGAACCTCGGGCAGGCCGTTGATCAGTTGCGAAAATCGGCGGGCATTATCTCGGTTGTGGGTGGCAAGCGTGACGGAAATGACCACCAGCATATCGAGCCCCAGCTTCTCCCGATCGAGGTGGGCACGGTAGCTGCGAATATATCCCTCGGCCTCCAGTCTGGTGCGTCGGCGTGAGCATTGCGACGGCGAAAGCGCGATCCGCTCACCAAGCTCGTTGTTCGTGAGCCTGCCGTCCTTTTGAAGTTCCAGGAGGAGGCGCAGGTCCAATTTGTCGAGGGGCTCATCCATTGCGCAAAATCTCCAAAATGCTCACAGGTCGTGCATAAACTGTTCCTTACGCATCAAGAACGCAAGAACTTTGCGCGTGTTTTGAGCCATAGTTTGCATAGAAAATGCAATCTGCTCTGGAGGAAAAGAAAATGGGTCCGTTCCCGCATGATGCGCCTCCGTCGGAAATCACCGCCGACAATCCGGCTGGCACCGACGGCTTCGAATTCGTCGAATTCGCTCACCCCGAGCCTGGGAAACTCAGCGAGCTCTTCACACGCATGGGCTATGTCGCGGTCGCCAGGCACAAGTCGAAAGACATCACCGTCTGGCGCCAGGGCGACATCAATTATGTCGTGAATGCCGAGCCCGGCAGTCATGCCGCCCGTTTCGTCGCAAAACACGGCCCCTGCGCCCCGTCGATGGCCTGGCGCGTGGTCGATGCCAGGCACGCCTTCGATCACGCCGTGTCGAAAGGCGCCGTTCCCTATGAGGGAACCGACAAGGTGCTCGACGTTCCGGCGATTGTCGGCATCGGCGGCTCGCTGCTTTATTTCGTCGAGACCTATGGGGCAAAGGGATCGGCTTACGAGGCCGAGTTCGATTGGCTGGGCGAGCCCAATCCGAAGCCGCCCGGGATCGGCTTTTACTATCTCGACCATCTCACCCACAACGTCTTCCGCGGCAACATGGACAAGTGGTGGGATTTCTACCGCAATCTGTTCAATTTCAAGCAGATCCACTTCTTCGATATTGACGGCCGCATCACCGGTCTGGTCAGCCGCGCCATCACCTCGCCCTGCGGCAAAATCCGCATTCCGCTGAATGAATCGAAGGACGATACCAGCCAGATCGAGGAATACCTGAAGAAGTACCGGGGCGAGGGCATCCAGCACATCGCTGTTGGGACGGAGGATATTTACGAAGCGACCGACCGGCTTGCCAATAACGGCCTGCGCTTCATGCCAGGCCCTCCCGAGACCTATTACGACATGTCCTATGAACGCGTGCATGGCCATGACGAACCGATCGACCGCATGAAGAAGCACGGCATCCTGATCGACGGCGAAGGTGTGGTGAACGGCGGCATGACGAAAATCCTGCTGCAGATCTTCTCCAAGACGGTAATCGGCCCGATCTTCTTCGAATTCATTCAGCGCAAGGGCGATGAGGGTTTCGGCGAAGGCAACTTCCGTGCCCTTTTCGAGTCGATCGAGGCAGATCAGATCAAGCGTGGTGTCATCGGCACGGCAGCGGAGTAAACTCTACGGCGCAGTAGAGTTTTCGGGAGGAGTTGAGCATGGACCAGACAACGATCCAGGCCGCCGATGCGGAAGCGGCGACGGCAAACAGACTGAAATATATGCCGGGCTTCGGCAACGACTTCGAGACGGAGTCGCTGCCGGGCGCTTTGCCGCAGGGCCAGAACAGCCCGCAGAAATGCAACTACGGCCTTTATGCCGAGCAGCTTTCCGGCTCGCCCTTCACCGCTCCGCGGGGCACGAATGAAAGATCCTGGCTGTACCGCATTCGCCCGAGCGTGCGCCACACGCGCCGCTTCTCGAACGCGTCCTATCCGCTCTGGAAAACCGCGCCTTGTCTCGACGAGAATTCGCTGCCGCTCGGCCAGCTCCGCTGGGATCCGATCCCCGCGCCTGAGGAGAAGCTGACCTTTCTGCAAGGGGTGCGGACGATGACGACGGCGGGCGATGCCGCGACCCAGGTCGGCATGTCCGCTCATGCCTATGTCTTCAATGAAGATATGGTGGACGATTACTTCTTCAACGCCGACGGCGAGCTGCTGATCGTGCCGCAACTCGGCGCCATCAGAGTGTTCACCGAGATGGGCATCATGGACGTCGAGCCCCTGGAGATATGCCTCATTCCCCGCGGCATGATGTTCAAGATCATGTCAGTGGGCGAGCAGACGGTCTGGCGCGGCTATATCTGCGAGAACTATGGCGCGAAATTCACATTGCCGGACCGCGGGCCAATCGGCGCCAATTGCCTGGCAAACCCGCGCGACTTCAAGACGCCGGTGGCCGCCTTTGAAGACAAGGAGACACCCTGCCGCGTCCACGTGAAATGGTGCGGCAAATTCTATGTCACCGAGATCGGCCACTCGCCGCTTGATGTAGTTGCCTGGCACGGCAACTACGCGCCTTACAAATACGACTTGCGGACATTTTCGCCGGTCGGCGCGATCAGCTTCGATCACCCCGATCCGTCGATCTTCTCGGTGCTGACGGCGCCGACGGAAGATGCCGGCACGGCGAATGTCGATTTCGTGATCTTTCCGCCGCGCTGGCTGGTCGCCGAACACACCTTCCGCCCGCCCTGGTACCACCGCAACATCATGAGCGAGTTCATGGGGCTGATCCACGGCCAGTATGACGCCAAGGAGGAGGGCTTCGTGCCTGGCGGGATCAGCCTGCACAACATGATGCTGCCCCACGGGCCGGATGCGCTCGCCTTCGAAAAGGCATCCAACAGCGAACTCAAGCCGGTGAAACTCGATAACACCATGGCCTTCATGTTCGAGACCCGCTATCCGCAGCAGCTGACCAAATATGCGGCCGAGCTCGAAACGCTGCAGGACGATTACCTCGAATGCTGGGATGGCCTCGAACGCAAGTTCGACGGAACTCCGGGCATCAAGTGACAGGATCGATCAAGATCGGCGAAGCTTCCTCCGGCACTGGAATTGAGACATGAAACTTGCGACCTTGAAGGACTCCACCAGGGACGGCCGCCTCGTCGTCGTGTCCCGCGATCTGACCCGCTGTTCGGAGGTCGGCCACATCGCCCTCACGCTGCAGGCGGCGCTCGACGACTGGGAGCATGTCGCTCCGAGACTTCGGCGGGTTGCCGAAGGCATCGAGACGGGCGCTCAGCCGACCATCCGCTTTCACGAACATGACGCCGCATCGCCTTTGCCGCGCGCCTTCCAGTGGGCCGACGGCTCGGCCTACGTCAACCATGTGGAGCTGGTGCGCAAGGCGCGCGGCGCCGAGATGCCGGCCAGCTTCTGGACCGATCCGCTGATCTATCAAGGCGGGTCGGATGGTTTTCTTGCGCCCCGCGATCCGATCCTGATGGCGGACGAGGCCTATGGGATCGACATGGAGGGAGAAGTCGCCGTCATCACCGGCGACGTCGCCATGGGAGCCAGCCCCGAGGCTGCCCGCGGCGTCATCCGCCTGCTGATGCTCGTCAACGACGTGTCGTTGCGCGGCCTGATCCCCGAGGAGCTCGCCAAGGGCTTCGGCTTCTTCCAATCCAAGCCCGCATCGGCATTCTCGCCGGTGGCGGTGACGCCCGACGAACTTGGAGAGGCGTGGGATGGCGGCAAGCTGCACCTGCCGCTGCTCGTGAGCTTGAATGGCAGGCCATTCGGCAGGGCGAATGCCGGCATCGACATGACATTCGATTTCGGCCAGCTGATCGCCCATGCCGCCAAAACCCGCCACCTGGTGGCCGGGACGATTGTCGGCTCCGGCACGGTCTCCAACAAGCTCGACGGTGGCCCCGGCAAGCCGGTGGGCGAGGGAGGAAATGGCTACTCCTGCATTGCCGAATTGAGAATGATCGAGGCCATCGAGAGTGGATCGCCGAAGACCCCCTTCATGAGGTTCGGCGACCAGGTCCGCATCGAGATGAAGGATCATGCCGGCCATTCGATCTTCGGAGCGATCGAGCAGACGGTCGGACGATACGAGGGAGCTGCCGGGGGATGAACGAAATCATTCTCTACGACTACTGGCGGTCATCGGCGAGTTATCGCGTGCGGATCGCGCTCAATCTTTTGGGCCTCGACTACCAGACCGTGCCGATCAACTTGCTCGACGGTGCGCACAGAATGCCGGACTATCTCGCGCTCAACCCGCAGGGGCTCGTGCCGACACTGATGATCGATGGGAAAACGCTGACACAGTCGCTGGCCATCATCGAATATCTGGCCGAGTCTCGGCCGGAATACGGATTGTTGCCATCGGATAGCTTCGGTCGCCACAGAGTGCGCGCTCTCGCATATGCGGTTGCCATGGACATCCACCCGATCTGCAACCTGCATGTCGTCTCGCATCTTCTGACGCTGACCGATAAGGCCGAGGCTCGCGAGGAATGGATGAAGCATTTCATCGGCGATGGACTTCGCAAGCTGGAGATCATGCTCCGCGAATCCGATGGCGCGTTCAGCTTTGGCGGCAGGCCGACGATGGCCGATCTCTGCCTTGTTCCCCAGGTCTACAATGCCCGCCGCTGGGGAGTTGATATGACTGCTTTCGGACGCATCAGCGATATCGACGCCAGATGCGCCGAACTCCCCGCCTTTCAGGCAGCGCATCCGGACCGCGTGAAACCGTAGGAACTACGCGTCCCGCCAATAAGAGAATATCGCCGCCTGGCCCAACCGCTTGCCCGTCTCATCGACGAGCTGCCAAACGGTGAAGTTGTCGACCCAGAAACGGCGGCCCGATTTCGCGACCCTGAGGCCGCGTCCGTTGTCGACGAAACCATCGCGCGTGACGGCATCGAGCAGCCGCTGGCGCTCGGCGCGATCGGGCTGCTCGGCCGATAGTCGCGACGGCAGCATGATGAATTCGTCCCAGCTATATTCGAAGCAGTTCTGCGCAGTCCTGTTTGCATAGATGAAGCGCGGGTCGGGCAGGGTATTATGCGCGAGGACCACGAAAGGCGCTTGGCTGTAAAGCCAGTCCGGCCCTTGCCCATCCTCCACAAGAGGGCGGCCGACGATGCGCTGATAGCTGCCGGCAAGAAGGGCGAAGAAATCGGGATCATTCCTCAGATCAAGGGCGTGGTTGTCATAGGAAGAAGTCACGAACTGCCTCGCTGGTCAAATGCGTCGGTCGAGGCGACATAGCCGATATCAATTGCACGCGTCTATGACGCCTTGTGCCCTCCGAAGGGCCGGCATTTACCTTGTCTCATCACTTCTGATTGTGACGCTTGCCAGAAGATCGCCCTTGTGCATTGATCTGAGCTGCTGGGGTAGCTGTCAACATTCTCTGCGAAGCTATTGTTCTTCGGACCGTAATCGGCGTCGGCCGGTCGCGGATGAGGCTGGGGTGGAGCAGGTGATTTTCATCATCCGGCTATACAGACCTGCGCAAGCTATTCTGCGAATGACGACAGGAGAAGGTACGGGTGCTCGAGGGCTGGGGAAGAATGCGGAAATTCGTCTCGTTGATATCCACGCTGCTGGCGTTCATCGCCATGGCCGGAGAGGGGCATGCAGCCATTTCCTACCAACGTCTGGAGACCGCGCCGGGAGAGCGCGCCCTGACGATAAAAGGCGTGTTCGAGGGTTCCGACGATGCGATGACGCTTGTCGATGAATATATGCAGTACCAGCCGAGCTATGTCACCTTTGACTCGCCCGGCGGAAACGTGGTCGCAGCGATCAGGTTCGGCCGGGCCCTCCGCCTCCTGAATGCAAAAACGATACAGATCAGAGCCGCCGAGTGCGCGTCGGCTTGCGCCTTCGCCTTCGTCGGTGGCGTTGAAAGATTTGCCGAGCCGGGCTCTATCGGCGTGCATCGGGTTTCCCTGTCCGACGATGTTGCCATCGACAACAAATTGGCCATCTCGACTGTTCAAGCACTGACCGGCGAGATCATCGGCTATCTCACCGAGATGGGGGTAAGCCCCAATCTGCTGCAGCTCAGCCTGTCGATCGACAGCACCGATATACGGTATCTCACCGCTGCGGAAATGCGGGACTGGAACATCAACACGCCCGAGGATATGCCCTCGGCCCAGGAAAGCGCGCCGCCCCCGCCGGGCGCCGCACCGCAGGAGAGCGCAACACCCGCCGACATGCCGTCAGACCCGAGCGATTCCGAAGAAATGGCCGGCTCCGAACCCGGCGACCTGACCACGGAGGCGATTGATTTCGTCAACCGATACAATGACGAATGGTCGAAAGAAAGTGCCTCGGCGTTGGCCTTTATGAAGGGCGTCTATGCCGACGAGGTCTCCTTCTTCGGAAACTCGGTCGACAAAGATGCCGTCCTGAAGGAAAAGGCAGCCTTCGCCCAACGCTGGCCGGAGCGCATCTACAGCGTCAAGCCGGGCTCTGTGACGGCCAGCTGTGCCGGAAAATGCGAAATGTCGGGAATTGTCGAGTGGTTTGCCGGAAACAGAGACACGGGTAAGACGTCCTCCGGGATGGCCGAATTCTCTTTCGTGTGGAACACGGCCTCTCTGCAGATCGAGTCCGAGACCGGAAAGGTGCTCGCCACGGACAAGGGGGCCAAGGCGCCGGATCGGTTGATCCATCAGTGGACAGGACTGGACGACATCTGCCGCACGAGTGTCGATCGCAAGGGACCCGATACGCTGCGGGCATGCAAACGGCGCGACGAACTCGGTCCGCTGCTCAATCGCGCCGACTGGTGCTATGGCTATAAGGATGAAGCCGAAATAAACTGGGAGTGGCACAAATGCGATGCCAACTCCCGGAGGTATGCAGAGTAGATATCGCCGGTCTGCAGGAAGCGACCGCAAAGGTTGGCAGCTTGCCCGAAGAAAAAGATCGGTGAAAACTCAGCCTGAGTGAGGCCGAGCATGTCGGAAGACGAGCATGCCCCATCGAATGCCGTCTTGTCGGGATCCGACGAGCCCGAGAAGCCGGCTGAGCGTTATAAACTCGGCCTCTGCCTTTCCGGTGGCGGCTACCGGGCCATGCTTTTCCATGCTGGATCGCTTGCGAGGCTCAACGAGGCCGGTCTTCTGGCGAAACTCGATATGATTTCGTCGGTCTCGGGCGGCTCCATCGCCTCCGGCCTGCTCGCCTACATCTGGCCCAGGCTGATCTTCGAGAACGACATCGCCGTCAACTTCAGGACCGAATATCTGGATCGCGTTCTGGCCTTCAGTCAGTTGTTCGCGGATGGGACGAGCTTCCTCAAGGGGGTGTTCAATCCCTTCTCGAGTGCGGCCGAGGAAGCCGCCAAACTCTACGAGCGACATCTGTTCGATGGAAGATCGCCAAGCCTGCGCGAGCTTCCGAGCTCGCCCTGGTTCGTATTTTGCGCCAGCAATCTCAGCACCGGTTCGCTCTTCCGGATGTCGAACCGCTATATCGCGGATTACCGGATCGGGGTGTCGTTCCATCCGACACTTTCGCTCGCAACCGCGGTTGCCGCTTCGGCCGCATTTCCGCCGGTGCTGTCACCGCTGCGATTGGACCTGTCGCAGTTTTCCTGGAAGAGAGAAAAACTCGATGACACCGTTGGCGAACCAGTCGCTCCGGGCCGGGCGATATTGAGCGACGGCGGCGTTTACGACAATCACGGCATCGAGCCGGCGCTGAAACGCTGCGATTGCCTGCTTGTCGGCGATGCCGGCGCGCCTTGGCGCTCCTCGACCCGAGGATACTGGAACTATCTCTCCCAGCTCAAGCGCGTTCTCGATACGACGGACAATCAGGTGCGGTCTTTGCGGCGCCGAGACCTGATCGGCGGCTTCAAGGCTGCAAAGCAGGCCGATATGCTTGGCCTCGACGATCTCGCGAAATCGGCGCTGCGCGCACGAACCCGTGGCGTCTACTGGTCGATCGACAGCAAGGACGCCGAACTCAAGCCATACGCCTCTTACACACTGCCGCCGTCATCGGTCGTTCCCGCGCAGGTAGGCACTTACCTTCATTTCCTCGGCGCTGAGGAGACCGAGCACCTGACCAACTGGGGTCACTATGTGTGCGACGCGATGCTCAACCGGTTCTACCAATCGCCACCGGCGCCGTCCTCAGGCCCGCCGTTGGCAGCCGGGACGGTGAAGCCGACTTGGGCGGCGAGGGCGAGCAAGCGCCTGTTCAACATTCTGCCATTTTGACAATGGCCGGAGGTACCGGCCAAGGAGAGCCCGAAGGCGGAACTCTGACCGGGTGAGGGAAGCGGCTGCCCGGCGTGTAGCATCACCATATAGGGAAGAGATGCCCGCAATGGATCACCTTGTAGAACCGATCCCAATTCGTTGACGAGAACGGGTTCTCCGGCCAGGTCGGCGCTGTCGAACCATTCTGCCGTGGACGGCCCGTTCGGACCGGCGCGGGCAGAATCGGGACCGTGCACCATGTCCACCAAATTCAAACCGGAAAGTGGCCTTATTATCCCAATGATCGTGGGGTTATGAACCGCTCGAGATAACCGGTGCCCGCCGCAATCTCGTCCCATCTGTCGAGATCGAGGTCGATGACGGCGAGTCCCGCCGTCGGGAACTTTTCCCGCATGCGCCCCACGGCATCGGCATTGCCATCCGCCACGATGAGCGAGGCCGCATTCTCCATGCCGGGATTGTGGCCGACGATAAGCAGCGTGCGGATGCCAGGTTCGACGGCCCGGATCACATTGAGGATGCGCTCCGCCGACACCTCGTAGATATCCGGCGCCTCTCGTTCGGAGACCTTTTTCGAAAGGGCCCGGCGGACGAGCTTCCAGGTTTCCTGCGCCCGGCGGGCCGGCGAGACGAGGGCGAGATCGGGGATCAGCTTTTCGCGCATCAAATAGGTGCCGATGACGAGTGCTGCCTTGCGCCCGCGATCCGCTAATGGCCGTTCACGGTCGGCCACACCGTCGGGCCAGGCGGATTTGGCGTGGCGCAGAAGGATGAGGCGGTGTTTCGGCAGTATGGGGTTCAGCGTCATTTTATAGCGAGGCCTAGGTCGGTTCGTTTCGTGTTGACTCCTGGAGCTTGAAGGGCCTCCGATACAGCTCGTAAACTTGGCGGATGTCACTAGCAGGTCAGTCGTTTCGTCCTACATTTGTGAAAGTTGAGCATCCCGCGGATTTCGGCGTGGCCGGTGTTCAATCGAACCTGGAACGCCTCTTGTCCGAAATCGAAATCAAGTTCGACCTCGCAGACGAAACTCAGGACGTCGTCTTGAGTTCCGATCTGCCAGGAGAACCGCAGGAGGTCTTCGAGCACGCGTCAACCCATTTAGATACTCCAGATCGCAGGCTGGTGCACGGCTATTCGCTGCACATCCGCAAAACGGGCGCTATCTCTCCGGGCACTTTTAGTGCCCGGACGGCCTCACAGTGCCGTCATGAACCAGTTCGCCCTGGTCATACAAGAACCGAGGCACGCTGCACTCCTTATGAAGTACCGTCAGCCACGACGGCTACGGACAACGCGGAACCGAAGTTCCCCTGCTCGACGGATCTACCATCGGCCGCCTCAACGGATAGACTGTGTGGCGTGCAAGGAGGACCGTCAGGAGCGGCGAGGTTACCTACTGGGAAGGCGAGCACCTGTTCTACCTCTGGAGTGGTGAGCCGGTGCCGTTCCGCTCACCCCGATACGATGTCATCACGCCAACGTCGAGCGTGCCACCAGATCTGCCAGACGAGTCCGAGCTTCGCGCTCCGTTCTGTAGCTTTGGCAATCCGAGCGATTGCGACGTCCGCCGATCGTGTATTCGACCGACGGTTTCATGCCGGGTTGGAAGAAGGCGCGTTCCTCCCTTCCCTGGAAGTTGCATGTCCACTCGTTGTCGTTCAAGCGGATCCAGCGCCGAGCCGGCCGCAGCCGCTCTAGTTCCTGGCGAAGGGCGGCAGCCGTCGGGTACCTGTCGGCAACGACGGGGTTGATCGCCTTTTTAATGATACGTTTCAGCTTCAACGGGATATGGTCGGCGAAGCCCACCTGGTTCGCGAGTTTACCTTCCTTAACAAGAGCAGGCCACCTTGAGTTGCTCAAGACCGCGTCCCAGCCGCTCATGTTGTTCACGGCACGGAGCAGCGTCATACCTGCGGCGAACACGTCGCTGGCAGCCGAGAACTCCCTGTTGTTGATGGCCTCCGGCGAGGCGTGCGGCTTGTAAAACAAGTCCGTGACCCTCACCCCGCTCTCCGGATGGATGACGGTGCCGAAGTCCGACAGCTTGGCAATGCCGCCCGTCAGCATGATGTTGCCTGGCTTTACGTCGCGGTGGACGATTCCGCGGTTGTGGGCGTGCTCGAGGGCGAACAGTATCTGCTTCAGGTAACCGATGGTTTCGATGACGGGCACGAATTCCTGATGCAGCCGATCGGCCAGCGAGCCGCCTTCCAGGTACTCCATTTCGATGAGCACCGCGCCGTCGAAGACGTCGGCGGTGAGCACCTTCACGACGTGGTCGTGGCCGCAGAGGCTCTGCGCCTGCGCCTCGACGACCGCGCGGTGCTCCACGGGATTGTGGACTCGGATTAGCTTCAGCGCAGACTCACGACCCAGGTTCCGATTGATGACGTGGAAGACATCGCCGAACTGACCGCTCCCAAGCGGCCGGACGATCTCGTACTTGTTCAGCACGATCTCGCCGGGCTGGAACGTCAGGGGAGCGACGGCGGACATCAAAGGCTCATCCAAGCGGCAAGGGCGGCGAGCTTGGCGGCGTTCGGCCAGGCCGCAGGGCAATCCGCAATCCGTTCATCGCAAGCCGTGAACTTGTCACCCGGATGCGCCAGCGCCTTCTTCGTGAAGGTGTGGATGGTCGATTGGTCAACGGCCAACCCCCGCTCGTGGGCAACAAGGGTAAGAATCCCGAAGGGGAAGGTTAAATAGGCGATCTGATCAGCCTTTTTGCCGTCCATCGACAGGCGGTATGCGAGTCCTTGCGGCTGCCGCGCCTCGATCAGCTCGTTGAACGTCTGCTTGAAAAAGTTTGCCATCTCTGGCTTCGGCTGGTCTACTTCGAACCGGTGACGGTCATGCTCGAGGTACCGTGGATTAGCTCTCGTGCCTTCCATCAAGCAGAAGTGCAGCTCGCCCTTCTGAAGATTAAACCCGAGGATCGCCATCAATCTGCCTTTCTACGGAAGGCACGCCTTCGACGCGAGCCCTGAATCAGAGCGCCCGAGCGAATGACAGCCGAGCCCTTTCATGAATTCGATGAAACTAGGGGTTAGCTCCCAAGTTTTACGTCTACTGTTCCAGCCACATACCCTGCGTAGCCTGGATAACCAGGATAACCTGGATAACCTGGATACCCTCGGTATGGCACGGATGTTTCCCGTAGAAGGCGGTTTCCGAAAACAGAACCGAGATAAGCTCCGGTTGTATCGACCACATCCTCGTCACCCCAGGGAAACCAGCCCACCCATTTGCCGCGAGCGTCGAACAAGTACTTGTCATCCGAGGAGCGCCTGAACGCGATCCATTTACCGCCGTTGCTGAAGAAATGTTCGGTCATCCGTTCAAGCCCTGAACCTAAGATGGAATTCGCCTGTCCCGATGTTTACGTCGGTGCTGTGACCTTGTTCATCCGCCGATGCATTGACTTTCAGTCTCCGGTGCCTCCGGCCGCAGAAGCGGCCGGAGAGGCTTCTGATCAGCGAGCCAAATCGCCGATCTAATGACATTTCAGTGGCACAGTGGCGAACCTAGTGGCGCGCCACATGAAGAACCGCAAGCCTGCTCAGCTGCACCCGCTCGTCGCACCGCACGTGTCGCACTTCTCGCACGTGCCATTCCGCACCATCGTGAAGTTCTGGCACTCCGAGCACATGTTGCCCGTGTACCCCTGCATGATCGAGCGCTGGCGGCGTTCGGCTTCCACCTTCTTGGCTTCGGTCTTGGCCGTTGCTGCGTCGGCTGCCGCCTTGTCGGAGAAGAGGGCGGTGGCGTCGCTGGTGATTTCCTCGCTCACTTCTTCGGCGATCTCTTCGGCCAATTCCTTGGCGCGCTCCTCATAATCGCGCTTGAAGGCGACGATTTCGGAGGTGGAGATGGCGACCGTCGGCTCCAGCTTGCGCGCCGCAGCACCTGCAAAGGCGGTCACGGTGCCGGTGGAGGCGGCGCGGGCAGGGGCTGCGGTGGCCGCTCCCTTGGGTTCGCCCGCCTGACGTTCGCCGCCGGTGCCGGAGACCAGGGTCGGCTTGTAGCCGCGGGTCCAGCCGGTGGAGAGCAGGTTGGTCTTGCCTTCCTGGATGCCCTTGCCGAGCGCCGTGTTCGAGAAATCCGACGTGTCGACATGCGCGAGGTCATGACGGCCGAGATAGGAGACGGCCAGTTCGCGGAAGACATAGTCGAGGATCGAGGTGGCGTTCTTGATCGCGTCATTGCCGATGACCATGCCGGCCGGTTCGAACTTGGTGAAGGTGAAGGCCTCGACATATTCCTCGAGCGGCACGCCATATTGCAGGCCGAGCGAGATGGCGATGGCGAAGTTGTTCATCATCGCACGGAAGGCAGCACCTTCCTTGTGCATGTCGATGAAGATCTCGCCGAGGCGGCCGTCGCCGAATTCGCCGGTTCTGAGATAGACCTTGTGTCCGCCGACGGCGGCCTTTTGGGTATAACCCTGGCGGCGGTTCGGCAGCTTCTCGCGTTCGCGCGAAACACGCTCGATCACCCGCTCGATGATCTTCTCGGTGATGGTGACGGCCTGCGCGGCGACCGGCGCCTGCAGCAGTTCCTCCAGCGCATCCTCCTCGTCCTCGTCTTCGATCAGCGAGGCGTTGAGCGGCTGCGACAGCTTCGAGCCGTCACGATAGAGCGCGTTCGCCTTGAGGCCGAGTTTCCAGGACAGCATATAGGCGTTCTTGCAATCCTCGACGGTCGCCTCGTTCGGCATGTTGATCGTCTTGGAAATCGCGCCGGAGATGAAGGGCTGGGCAGCCGCCATCATGCGGATATGGCTTTCCACGGAGAGGTAGCGCTTGCCGATCTTGCCGCAGGGATTGGCGCAATCGAAGACCGGCAGATGCTCGGCCTTGAGGAAGGGCGCGCCTTCCAGCGTCATCGCACCGCAGACATGGATGTTTGCGGCTTCGATGTCCTTCTTCGAGAAGCCCATATGGTCGAGCAGGTTGAAGCTCATGTCGGCGAGCTGCTCGTCGGAAACCTTCAGCGTCTCCTTCAGGAAGTCGGCGCCAAGCGTCCATTGGTTGAAGACGAACTTGATGTCGAAGGCGCTCTTCAGCGCAGCGTTGACGGCTTCCACCTTCTCGTCGGTCAGGCCCTTGGCCTTCAGCGTCGACGGGTTGATCGCCGGCGCCTGGTTCAGGTTGCCGTGGCCGACGGCATAGGCTTCGATCTCGGCGATCTGGCTTTCCGAATAGCCGAGCGTGCGCAGCGCTTCCGGCACGGCGCGGTTGATGATTTTGAAGTAGCCGCCGCCGGCGAGCTTCTTGAACTTGACGAGGGCGAAGTCGGGCTCGATGCCGGTGGTGTCGCAATCCATGACGAGGCCGATCGTGCCGGTGGGCGCGATGACCGAGACCTGGGCGTTGCGGTAGCCATGCTTTTCGCCGAGCTCGAGCGCCTTGTCCCAGGCCGATTTGGCATGGGCGACAAGATCCTGGTCCGGGTTTTCCGAATGGATCAGCGCGACCGGATCGATCGACAGCGCCTCATAGCCGGAGGTTTCGCCGTAAGCGGCGCGGCGATGGTTGCGGATGACCCTGAGCATGCTGTCGCGGTTCGGCGCGAAGTTCGGGAAGGGGCCGAGTTCGCCGGCGATTTCGGCCGAGGTCGCATAGCAGATGCCGGTCATGATCGCGGTCAGCGAACCGGCGATGGCGCGGGCCTCGGTGGAGTCGTAGGGTATGCCCGACGACATCAGCAGGCCGCCGATATTGGCATAGCCGAGGCCGAGCGTGCGGTATTCGTAGGAGAGTTCGGCAATGCGCTTCGACGGGAACTGCGCCATCATCACCGAGATTTCGAGCACGACAGTCCACAGGCGAACGGCGTGTTCATAGTCGACGATATTGATGCGCTTGGTGGCCTTGTCCTTGAACTGTAAGAGGTTCAGCGAGGCAAGGTTGCAGGCCGTGTCGTCGAGGAACATGTATTCCGAGCACGGGTTCGAGCCGCGGATCGGGCCGCCGGCCGGCGAGGTATGCCAGTCATTCATCGTCGTGTTGAAGTGGATGCCCGGATCGGCCGAAGCCCACGCGGCATAGGAAATCGTTTCCCAGAGGTCGCGCGCCTTTAGCGTCTTCATTACCTTGCCGTCCTTGCGGGCGGTCAGCTTCCATTCGCCGTCATTTTCGACGGCGCGCAGGAAGTCGTCCTTGATCGAGACGGAATTATTGGAATTCTGACCCGATACGGTGAGGTAGGCTTCCGAATCCCAGTCCGTGTCGTAGGTCTTGAATTCGAGATCCTTGTAGCCCTGGCGGGCGAACTGGATAACGCGCTGGACGTAGTTTTCCGGAACCTGGTCTTTCTTGGCGGCGCGGATCTCGCGCTTCAGGGCAGGGTTCTTGGCCGGGTCGAAACAATCGCCGTTGTCGCCTTCGCAATTGAAGCAGGCCTTCATGATCGCCTTCAGATGCCTGGCGACGATCTTGGAGCCGGTGACGAGAGCCGCGACCTTCTGCTCTTCCTTGACCTTCCAGTTGATGTATTCCTCGATATCGGGATGGTCGATGTCGACGACAACCATCTTGGCGGCGCGGCGTGTCGTGCCGCCCGATTTGATGGCGCCGGCCGCGCGGTCGCCGATCTTCAGGAAGCTCATCAGGCCGGAGGAGCGGCCGCCGCCGGAAAGCTTTTCGCCTTCGCCGCGCAGCATGGAGAAGTTGGAGCCGGTGCCGGAGCCGTATTTGAAGAGACGCGCCTCACGCACCCAGAGGTCCATGATGCCGCCTTCGTTGACGAGATCGTCTTCGACGGACTGGATGAAGCAGGCATGCGGCTGCGGATGTTCGTAAGCAGACTTGGACTTGGTCAGCTTGCCGGTGAAGGGATCGACGTAGAAATGGCCCTGGCCGGGACCGTCGATGCCGTAGGCCCAGTGCAGGCCGGTGTTGAACCACTGCGGCGAGTTCGGCGCGACGCGCTGGGTGGCGAGCATATAGGCAAGCTCGTCCTTGAAGGCGGACGCGTCTTCTTCCGAAGAGAAATAGCCACCCTTCCAGCCCCAATAGGTCCAGGTGCCGGCGAGACGATCAAAGACCTGACGCGCATCGATTTCGGAGCCGGTCTGCTCGTCCTTGGGCAGGGTTTTCAGCGCGGCATCGTCGGGAACGGAGCGCCAGAGGAAGGAAGGAACGTCGTTTTCCTCGACCTTCTTCAGCCGGGTGGGAACACCGGCCTTGCGGAAATACTTCTGCGCCAGAACGTCGGTCGCGACCTGGGAGAACTGCGCGGGAACGTCGATATTCTCGAGGCGGAAGACGATCGACCCATCCGGGTTCTTGATCTCGCTCGTCGCCTTGCGGAATTCGATATCCGCATAGGCGCCTTGGCCGGCCTTCGTGAAACGACGTTCGATGCGCATAGTCTTGACCTCGCGTTGGCGCCCGTCCCCAGGGCGCAAATTTCCTATCCGGCGGCACATTGTCGTCGTGCAGCCAGTCTCGTTTCCGTATCGTGACAGGGGTGTCATCCGGAGATGTCCTTCCTGTATCTTGTGGTGATGGTGGCTGCAAACGCTAAATATAGTATTAACAGCTTATTATCGCCAGTCCCGATGTCACTTTTTTTGGAGGCAGAAAACCGCGCAGAAATCCACTCTGGCCCGGGTCGGTTCCGGCGCAACAGCCTGATTCTGCGTCTTGTTTTTCAAAGGGAACCGGGCTCGTTACCTCCGGTCCTGTCGCCGCCGCAACATCAGGAACAGTAAAGTTGGAAACCGCTGATTCCGTCAAGGGCTGGTTTTTAATTGAATGGTAACCACAACATCTTGTGGATGCGCCTGTGGAGATTGGGGAAAGCCGGGGAGTGCTGAAAATACAATGACTTGCGGGCGTTGCCGGTTAAGGAAAATGCCGCAGCGGCAAAAAAGCGTCCTGCGGCAAATCTTGTGATGGCATTTCCGGCGCAAATGCGCATGCCGATTCGCTGATGAAGCGAGCGCTGTCAAAGTGCGCCGATGGCGGCGCACTCCGTATTTGCGGCGATCAGCGCGCGCCTTTGGCAATCGGTTCCTGGTAGGTGAAGCCCATATCCCAGGGGAAGTAGATCCAGGTGTCCTGGCTGACCTCGGTGATGAAAGTATCAACAGTCGGCACACCCTTCGGCTTGGCATAGACACAGGCGAAATGCGCCTTCGGCAGCATGGCGCGCACCTGTGCGGCGGTCTTCCCGGTATCCGTCAGATCGTCGACGACGAGCACGCCTTCGCCGCCGTTTTCGGCAAGCTCGGGCGCGATTCCCTTGAGCAGCACCATGTCGCCCTGGTTCACATAGTCATGATAGGAGGCGATGCAGACAGTCTCAATCAGCCGGATATTCAGCTCGCGCGAGATGATTGCGGCCGGCACCAGGCCGCCGCGGGTGATGCAGACGATCGCCTTGAAGGCCTGATCGAGGCCGGCAAGCCGCCAGGCAAGGGCGCGCGCATCGCGGTGGAACTGATCCCAGGAAACGGGAAAGGCTTTATCGGGAAGGGACATCGGGCTGCTCCGCGGCATGAATAGAGATGAAACGCCGTTCACCGGCGACCGGACGGCTTGGAGCGGCAAAATGCAAATCGCGCAGCCGGAACTGCGCGACAGGTCGCCGGGGCTGGAAGCCTTCATCGGTCGCAGCAATTAGCGGGATTTGCCGGTAAAACGCAAGAGCAGCCGCTATCGCGACAACAGGGTCAGCGCCGTCATTGATTGCAGTAGGCTCTTCGTCGTGCCGCCGAAGATCGCCTGCCAAAGCCGGGAATGGGTATAGGCGCCCATGACGAGAAGATCGATGCTGCTGTCCGACAGCCGGTTTTCGATGACATGCGAGGTATTCCTGTCGACGCTGTGGCCCGTCGCAAGCGTCGTCTTCACGCCATGGCGTGCAAGTGCGGCGGCGATTTCGGCGCCTGATGTGAGCGGCGACTGCAGAGCGGTATCGGCCGGATCGACCGAAAAAATCTCCACCTCTTCGGCCGCTTTCAGGAAGGGCAGCGCATCGAAGGTTGCGCGCGCCGCCTCCTTCGAGCCGTTCCAGGCGATCAGCACGCGCTTGATCGGCTTCGGCTGGCGGATGACGTAAGGGATCATCAGGACCGGCCGGCCGGCTTCGAAGAGGAAGCCGTCGACGTCGACATGGCTGTCGGAGGGGTTGGCCGGGTCGGCCTGCGATGCGATCAGAAGATCGGCGCTGCGGGCGCTTTCGATCAGCGGTGCGGAACCGTAGCCGGTGGAGGTGGCAAAGCTGCGCCATTCCGAGGAGGCGCCGGCGGCCTGCGCTTTCGCCTGAAAGATGCGCTCGACGGCGACCGTTTCACCATGCGCCATATCCTGCAGCGCCTGCACCGCGACGGGATCGGGAATTTCCATCGGCGCCACCAGCGGCACGGCCGATATGATTTCGGCATGCAGGCCGATCACGTGAGCACCGCTTTCTGCGGCAATGGCAAAGGCAAAATCGGCAACGGCGGCGCTATTGTCTGCCGTATCGAGAATGGCGAGAATGGTTTTGTAAGACATATCAATTCTCCTTGCGCTGAAATGACGTGCGCGAGGGACGGAATGCACCGGATGGTTCTCCCGTTCCTTGACGGGAATCAAGTCCGGCCCCTCATGCCTCGGCGGAATGGTTTTCTGCGATCTCCTTGTTCCGGCGGATGGCGTCGATCATCGCGTGCACCTCGGCGCCGGCTGCATCGATTGCCGGTTGCGAGCGGCCGCGCACGACGATCTCGGTCGAGAATTTCTGGCCGATATAACGCGGATAGGAACCGATGCTGGTATCCGGATGCGCTTTCTGGATCGCGGCAAGCGGGGTCCCGATATCACCTTCGCCATAAGGGCAGGCGATGGCGAGCGAGAGCACCGGCGTGCCGGTCCGAAGCGTCGGCAGCACATTATCGACCATCGCCTGAAAGACCTGCGGTACGCCGGCCATGACATAGACATTGCCGATGATGAAGCCCGGCGCCGTCGACACCGGATTGGGGATATGGACGGCACCCCGTGGCATGCGCGCCATGCGCTGGCGCGCCTCGGTGAATTCCATCTCGCGGCGACGGTACATATCGGCAAGCAGGGTCATTGCCGCTTCGTCATATTCGCAGGGCAGACCAAACGCCTTGGCGATCGCATCGGCGGTGATGTCGTCATGCGTCGGCCCGATGCCGCCCGAGGTGAAGACGTAATCATATCGGGCGCGAAGCGCATTCAGCGCCTCGACGATCGCCTCCTCGTCGTCGGCGACGATGCGCACTTCTTTGAGATCGATGCCGGACAGGGTGAGCAGATCGGCGAGGTGGCCGATATTCTTGTCCTTGGTGCGGCCGGAAAGGAGTTCGTCGCCGATGGCAAGCATGGCGGCGGTGACGACGGTGTCATGGCTCATGGGATGTTCCGTGATGTGAGGCTGGTCGATAGGTAGCGCCCTTGGGCCGCTTTGCAAACACGCGCGCGTAATGCCGAAAAATGTGAGCGGTTTTCGGAGGATATCATGCTCTTTGGCACCGGCCGATGCGTCACTTTCGCGCTGAAGTGTCTGCTCATTCATTCCGTGGCGCTGCCGGCGGAGCCGAAATTTATTTTTACGCCACACGGCTCTTCCCATAGTCAATGACGCGAGATATTGAAAACGCCGCAAGCGGGCGTGGCGAAACTGGTAGACGCAAGGGACTTAAAATCCCTCGGCCTTAGGCTATACGGGTTCGATCCCCGTCGCCCGCACCAGCCTACGCTCTGTGAGCTTCGGCTCGGCGAGCCGAAGAGAGCAGCCAAGCGAAGGCTGTCGCGCCGTAGTTCTGTTGGGAACGAAGGCGGACTGGTTCGATAATGCTCCGGTTAGCCGCAACAATCTTCATAATCGTGTTTGAATATGCCTGTATATTGCGCGCAAAAGCGCGTTATTGCTTGACAATGACATTTTCGGTGCAAGGATTGCGCCGCGGCGAGTAAGTGTTGTCTTCTGGGAGTAAGACGATGGTTTACGATTGGAGCGGGACCAGGGTTCGGCGCGTCCGGATATTCAAGACGAGCGTCGCACTTGTTCTTGCAACTGTTGTGGCTGCGATACCGCTGTTTTTCTGGGCACTGGATTTGCCGGGTTTCTGATCGGCAATAATCAGCGTTCTGCGAAAGGCAGGCTGTCTGGAGCTTTGCTCTCGCGCCATCTGTTGATCACCCAGCCGGCGACGAGGCCGACGGCGGCGCCCATGGCCTTGATGCCCGCGTCATGCAGGCGCGGATGGCGGGTCGGCGAGAAATACTGCAGATATTCGATGGCGACTGCCCCAATGATCAGCAGCACGGCCACCAGTTTCCACTGTTTCGGATAGGCGAGGGCAAAGGCGAGGCCGAGAAGAACATAGGCGGCGCCGCGGTCCGTGTCGACCGTCGTGACCGTATCCGGTCTCAGCCCGATCGGCGAAACCGTGACAAACAGGATAAGGGCGAGCAGCAGCCAGGCGAGCGGTCTTGCGAATTTGAAGATCATCATCGCTCCATATAAGTGGCAGGGCTTTCCATTGACAGTTAAAATCAGGTCATCTGCCGTCGATTTTGCGATTGGCTTAAGAAAGGCCCTATGGGCTGAGCCGGCCGGTCAGTGAACCCTTTCCTTTGGCCGCCGGCCTGTGCCATAGCGGCGGTGACCAATCATGAGAATGGACCACGCCCGTGACGAGACTTGAAGTCGAAAGCGCCGAAGAGGCAATGCGCAGCCTCTTTCCGGCAACGCCGCTGCAGCTCAATGACCATCTCTCGGCCCGCTACGGCGCCGATATCTGGCTCAAGCGCGAGGATCTGTCGCCGGTGCGCTCCTACAAGATCCGCGGCGCCTTCAATTTTTTCCGCAAGGCGATCGGGCAGGGAGCGGCTGGCAAGACCTTCGTCTGCGCCTCGGCCGGCAATCACGCCCAGGGCTTTGCCTATGTCTGCCGTCATTTCGGCGTGCCGGGCGTCGTCTTCATGCCGGTGACGACGCCGCAGCAGAAAATCGACAAGACCCGCATGTTCGGCGCTGAATTCATCACCATCCGGCTGTTCGGCGACTTTTTCGATCAGTGCTATCAGGCGGCGCGCGAGCATGTCGAGGCGGTCGGCGGCGTCATGGTGCCGCCCTTCGATCATGCCGATATCATCGAGGGGCAGGCGACGGTCGCTGCCGAGATCATGCAGCAGCTGCCTGAGGGTACGGTGCCCGATATGGTGGTTCTGCCGGTCGGCGGCGGCGGACTGGCCGCCGGCATCACCGGTTATCTCGACGGCATCGTGCCGAAATCGGCCTTCGTCTTCGCCGAACCGTCCGGCGCGCCGAGCCTCAGGCGCAGCATCGAGGCCGGCAAGGTGACGACGCTTGCCAAAGTCGACAATTTCGTCGACGGCGCCGCGGTCGCCCGCATCGGCGATCTGAATTTCGCCGCCCTTCGCGATTTCCCGGCTAGCCAAGTGCAACTGATGCCGGAAAACGCCATCTGCGTCACCATCCAGGAGATGCTGAACGTCGAGGGCGTCGTGCTGGAGCCGGCCGGCGCCCTGTCGCTGACGGCAATCGCCGCGATGGACGCCCAAGCGATCCGCGGCAAGACCATCGTCGCCGTCGTCTCCGGCGGCAATTTCGATTTCGAGCGCCTGCCTGACGTAAAGGAAAGAGCTATGCGTTACGCAGGGCTGAAGAAATACTTCATCCTGCGGCTGGCCCAGCGCCCCGGGGCACTCAGGGATTTCCTCAATCTACTTGGCCCCGACGACGACATCGCCCGCTTCGAATATCTGAAAAAATCGGCGCGCAACTTCGGCTCCATCCTGATCGGCATCGAAACCAAGGCGCCGGAGAATTTTGCCCGGCTGATTGCAAATTTCGAAGCTTCCGGCATGGGTTACGAGGACATCACCGAAAACGAGATCCTTGCCAACCTGATCATTTGACTTGGCGATCGCAAGGCCGCCGTGCTAGAGACGCGTCATGGCTTCATTCATTTCAAATCTCTTTTCGATGTTCTCCGGCGGAGCCAAACCAGCCTCGCAGGCGGCTGGCCCGTCCAGCGAGCCGCAGCTTTACGGCGATTGCACGATCTATGCGGAGCCGCGCAAGGAAGGCAGCCAGTATCGTCTGGCCGGCCGCATCGAAAAGAAGGTCGGCGACGAGGTGCTGGTGCGCAATTTCATCCGCGCCGATATGTTTTCCTCCTCCGACGACGCGATCGAATGCACGGTGCGCAAGGCGCAGCAGATTATCGATCAGCATGGGTCGTCACTCTTCAGTGATGGCGAGAAGATCCGTCAGGTTTGAAGTCGGAATCCAGTCCCGTTCGGCGATTGCTTTTCAATCGTATGTCCTCGGTTCTGATTCCGGTCAGGTGATCTTGCACACGCAATCTTAAAGGATTGCGGCGAAAGCTATCGCTTGCAGGATTTGCGGGGCCGCTCTTGTGCTTCAATTTTTCAGACGATCGATCAAAGGATCCGCTGTCGTGATCGCAGTGCCCGCCCGGCCGCGAAGACGCCTCCCGGACGTCTCGGTGCCGTGATGGAAACACTCAACCTCGCGCTCTTCGTCGTCGAAGCCATCGCCTATTTCGTGCTGATGGTGACGCTTCTGCATTTCCGCCATCGGCTCGGCCTCGGGGTTTTCTTAACGGCGCTCGGCGTCATGCATTTCATGGAGACGTACCTGGCGGCGGTCTTTTACGTCTCGCTGCCGTTCGGCGATGTGTCCCCGGGCTCATCGGTCTTCTTCTCCGGCAAGCTGATGATGATCCTGATGCTGTATCTGTGGGAGGATGCCGCGACGGTGCGCCAGCCGATCTACGGTTTGTTTCTCGGCAATCTGCTGACTGTCGGCATCGCCTGGGTGCTGCAGTTGCACCAGCCGCTGCAGCTGTCGTCGAACCACACGCCCGACGTCGATTTCCTGAAGGAGATGGGCTGGCTGATGATCTGGGGCACGGCGCTGCTCTATGTCGATTCGCTCGGCATCATCCTGCTCTATGAAAAACTCGGCGATTTCTTCCGCAGGCGTGTCGTCCTGCGTTTCATGATCTCCGGCTTTGTGCTGCTGACTTTCGATCAGGTCGGCTTCTTCGCCGCGCTGCACTATTTCCTCGATGTTCCGGTCGCCGTATTCTGGGGTGGCTGGAAGGCGAAGATGCTCTCCGTCTGCCTCTATGGGGCGATGTTTGCCGTCTATGAATATCGGATCCGCCGCCTTGGCGCCGACGCCGCCGCGCGCTCCATCAGCGACGTCTTCGGTGATCTCACCTTTCGCGAGCGCTATAACGACCTTCTGGAGCGCACCGGCCGCGATATGCTCACCGGCGTCTATGATCGCACGCGCATGGAACTCGAAGCGCCGCTGATGCTGCGCGAGGCCTTGAGGCAGGGGCTGTTTGCCACCGTCCTTAT
The DNA here is from genome assembly GCF_030518245.1 of Rhizobium sp. CBN3. NCBI lineage: Bacteria > Pseudomonadati > Pseudomonadota > Alphaproteobacteria > Hyphomicrobiales > Rhizobiaceae > Rhizobium > Rhizobium sp. CBN3. Next base: position 184,211 of record NZ_JAULSE010000010.1, on the reverse strand, counting down.
TATCGACGCCGATCACTTCAAGGATGTCAACGATGGTCATGGCCATCTTCAGGGCGACGAGGTGCTGAAGGCGATCGCCGCCCGGCTCGGCTCGACGCTGCGATCCAGCGACCGCATCTTCCGCTTCGGCGGCGAGGAATTCGTCGCCGTCTGCCCCGGCACAAGCCACGAGGAAGGGCTGCTGCTTGCCGACCGGCTGCGCTGGACGATTGAGACCAGCGTCAAAACACCGGACAACAAGCCGGTGACGGTCAGCATCGGCGTTGCCACAGCTGACGAGGACGGCATCAGCTTTACGACGGTGCTCACCGCCGCCGACGGCAGGCTCTACGCGGCAAAGAAAAGCGGCCGCAACTGCGTCGTCGGCCGCTCCGGTATGATGCAACCGAGTTAGGCGGCTGATCGCGTCGATCACCGCAGCGCGAAGCTGCCGGCAACCTGATCGTTTCCTCCGGAATCCAGGCCATGCTGCATGTCCTGCTCCTGCTTGCCGTTCTCAATGCGGCAATCGTCCTGTTTCGTATTACTCATCGCGCTATGCGTAAGAGCTGAGACAAAGTAGCCGTAGCAAGACTGGCTGCGCAGGGAACGGGGCTGGGCAGATTTGACTTGCCAGCCCCGCTTTAATCAGGCGGCGCGGAAGATCTTGGCGCCGGATGGCGCGCCCGTCATGCCGCCGTCGACGGTGATTTCGATGCCGGTGACGTTGGCGGAATCATCCGAGGCGAGATAGAGCGCTGCCTTGGCGATTTCCTCGGCTTCGCTCATGCGGCCGAGCGGGCTGAGGCCGCCCATGCGAGCTTCGAGCGCCGACATCGCATCTTCCGTTGGCGCCAGCGGCGACCAGATCGGCGTCTTCGTGCCGCCTGGAGTTACCTGGTTGACGCGGATGCCGCGCGGCGCAAGTTCCGACGCCATATTACGCGTCATGGCACGCACCGCCGCCTTGGTTGCCGCATAGGCCGACCAGCCGGGAGCGCCGAGCACGGCATGCACCGAACCGTTGAGAATGACCGAGCTGCCGTCGCTGAGATGCGGCAGGGCCGATTGCACGGTAAAGAACACTGCCGTCAGATTGGTGCTGATGATCCGATTGAACTGCTCCGGCGACGTGTCACCGAGCGGTGTTGCGCCGCCGATGCCGGCGTTGGCGAAGACGATGTCGAACTTGCCGACCTTCGCGGCAGCTTCCGCAAAAGCCTTCTCGGTGGCGGCGGCATCGGTGACATCGACCTTTAGCGCCAGCACACCGCTCCCAAGCGCCTTTTCGGCGGCGGCAAGCGTTTCCGGATTGCGGCCGGTGATCACCACCTTGGCACCCTCGTCGATGAAGACTTTGGCGGTCGCAAGACCGATACCGCTGTTTCCGCCGGTGATCAGGGCTACCTTGTTTCTTAGACGCATGATTCATGCTCCTCTTGGAAATGGCAACGATCTGGATTATGATCGTTATCTATAAGGATTATGATTGTAATCCACGTGAGTCAAGAGACAATTCGAGGAGGTTCCGATGGGGCGTTCGCAGCTGGAAAAACAGAAGACGCACGAGAAGATCGTCGAGACCGCGTCAAAGCGGCTGCGCGAAGAGGGGCTTGATGGCATCGGCGTCGCCGACCTGATGAAGGAAGCCGGCCTGACCGTCGGCGGCTTCTACAAGCACTTCGCCTCGCGTGACGATCTCGTCGCCGAAGCGATTGAGTCCGCCTTCGATTCATGGGGACACAGGCTGGAAGCAGAGGGTGTTGACCCGGCGAAGATGACGGCTGCCGACGTCGCCGATCGCTATGTCAGCGTCTATCACCGCGACAATCCGGGCGAAGGCTGTCCTTTCGCCGCGCTGACCTCGGATATCGCGCGCAGCGGCGAGAAGGCGCGGCGCATTGCGACGGAGCGGCTCGAACGCAATTTCGAGGCTTTGGCCAGCAAGGCCACGGGAGCGCATGAAGCGGAAAGACGGCGAAAGGCAATCATGGCTTTCGCCATGATGGCAGGCGGCGTCGGCCTTGCCAGGGTTTCCTCGGATGAGGGGCTTTCGGGCGAAATCCTGGAGACGATCCGGGATTTCGCCGCCGATATCGGCAAATGACGAACGGCCGGCAGGTGCCGGCCGTTCAATGGAGGGCACTGAAGCCGATCAGGCTGCGAGTGCGATTTCCTCGACGCGCGACTTGGCGGCGCCGATGGCCTTTTCAGCGGCTTCCGGGCCGAAAGCCAGGCCTTCGACATAGATGGTTTCGATGTCGGTGATGCCGAGGAAGCCGAGAACCGATTTCAGGTAAGGCACGGCATGGTTCAAAGGTGCCGCCGGTCCCTGCGAGTAGACGCCGCCCGAAGCAAGCACCACATAAACCTTCTTGCCGGTCACGAGGCCGACCGGGCCGCTTTCCGTGTACTTGAAGGTCACGCCGGCGCGGGCGACATTGTCGATCCACGTCTTCAGCGACGAATAGATGTTGAAGTTGATCAGGCCGGTGCTGATGACGATCGTGTCGGCGGCAAACAGTTCGGCGACCAGTTCGTCGGAGGTCTTGATGGCGGCGATCTCTTCGGCGGTGCGGGCTTCCGCCGGCTTGCGGATCGCGCCCGTGAAGAGGTCGTCGATATGCGGCAGCGGGGTGGCGGCAAGGTCGCGGCGAACGACGACGCTGCCCGGCTTCTGGTTTTTCAGCTTTTCGGCGAGATCGGCGGCGATCGGCGTCGAGAGCGATTCGGCACGCGGGCTGGACGTCAGAAGAAGAATGGACGACATGGATCATTTCCTTTCGAATTGAACGGAACGGCTCGTTGCTGGGAGGTGAGCCGCGGTGTCGAACAGGAAAATAAGTCTGGCTTGCTATCGAAAAAACGGAGATAATGTCGATCGAAACTATCGATGGAATGGATGGAAGATGCTTCCGAACCCCACCCTGGATCAATTGCAGGTGTTTCTGACCGTTGCCGAAACCGGCAGCTTCTCGGCCGCGTCGCGGGCATTGAACCGGGCGCAATCGGTTATCAGCTATACGATCGCCAACCTGGAGGCGCAGCTGGAAGTGGCGCTTTTCGAGCGTTCCGGCGCGCGCCAGCCGAAGCTGACCGAGGCGGGCAAGGCGATGCTCGAGGATGCGCGCCGTATTCTGGGTGATCTGCAGGTCATGCGGGCGCGCGTCAAAAGCCTGAGGGAAGGGCTTGAAGCCGAGGTTTCCGTGGCCATCAGCGTCATGGTGCCCTCGCGGGCCGTGGTGGACGTGCTGCACGAATTCCGCGAGACGTTTCCGACCGTTTCATTGAACCTCAATGTCGGCGAGCTCGGAATGGTCATGGATCTCGTATTGAGCGGCAAGGCGACGATCGGCATCGGCGGCGCTGTGCTGAAGCAGGATGATTCGATCATCACCGAGCGGATTGGCCATTCCTTCATGTTGCCCGTTGCCGCGCCCAACCACCCGCTTGCCCAAATCAGCCGGCCGTTGACACTCGGCGATGTGCGCGAGGAAGTGCAGCTCGTCGTCACCGACGCCTCGGGCCGCACCAAGGGACGGGACTTCAATGTCTTGTCGTACAAGACGTGGCGGGTCAGCGATATCGCGACGAAACACCAGCTTATCAAGGCCGGTCTTGGCTGGGGCGGTCTTCCGGCTTCGATAATGCATGATGATTTGCGCAGCGGCGCACTCGTCCATCTCGATCTCGATGCCTATGAACAGGGCGAGTACGCCATCTATTCGATGCGCCAGCTCGCCAACCCGCCCGGGCCAGCCGCCAGCTGGATGATCGATGCGTTCCGCACGCGGCTATCCCACTGCCCGAACCAGGCCGATTTCCATGCCGAAATGGCGGAACTGCGTGACACCGCTCCGCCGCTTGCCGCCGAATGATGAAGGCGCGGAACCGCGCCTTCATTGGTATCCCTTCGCTTAAAGGACCAGCCGGAACTTCGAGAAGCCGTCGGCACCGTCGCCGGCATCCTCGATCTTGACGCTCTTGACCGCCGCGAGGAACTGCTTTGCCTTGGGACCACTTTCGAAGGTAACGGTCGTGCCCGGCAGCGGCTTGAAGGTCCAGTTCGCATCAGCCGACGGATTGATCGTGCCCTGGTCGTGGACGTAGCGGACGATGACGTCGCGATTGGTATCAGGCGCCTGGAAGATCACCTTGTCCGCTGCAATCTCCGGGAAACTGCCGCCGCCGCCGGCGCGGTAATTGTTGGTAACGACGACGAACTGCTGAGCCGGATCGATCGGCTTGCCATCGAAGGCGAGGTTCTGGATGCGGTTGGAGTCCGGATTGATCGTCTTGCCGGATGAATCATATTTCGGCGGCTGCGATAGGTCGATCTGATAGGTCACGCCGTCGATGACGTCGAAATTATAGGATGGGAAGTCGGTGTTGAGCAGCGGCGTATCCTTCGAGCCGGCTTCGATGTGATTGAACATGCCGGCCGACATTTCGAGCCAGTTCTTCACTTGCGCGCCGGTGATGGCGACAGCCTGCACCGTGTTCGGATAGAGGTAGAGGTCGGCGACGTTCTTGATGGCGATATCGCCGGCCGGAACGTCGGTATAATAATCCGCGCCGCCGCGACCGCCGGCCTTGAAGGGAGCCGCGGCCGAAAGCACCGGCACATCCTTGAATTGCGTGTCGGCGAGCATCTGCTTGATGTACCAGGTCTGGGCCTGGCTGACGACCTGCACGGAAGGATCGTCGGCAACCAGCGCGAAATAGGAATAGAGCGGCGCGGAGGTCTTGCCGACGGGCGTGCGGACATAGGCGAGCGTCGCCTCATGCTCCGATTTGGCGGCCTCGACCACCTCTTTCTTGTCGGCGTAATCGGCAACTACTTTCTTCTTGTCGTCGCGATGATAGATCGGCCGGGCTTCGGAGGTGAAATCGACGATCTTCCAGCTGTTGCCGTCCTTTTCGAGCAGCAGGTCGATGAGGCCGAGATGCGAGCCCCAGAAGCCTGCCATCACGGCGGGCTTGCCATGCAGTGTGCCCTTGACCGGGTCGGCATTGGCGACGCCGTCCCAGCTCTTCGGGCCGGGGAAGACGAGATGCTGATGGCCGGTGAAGATCGCGTCGATCCCCTCCACGGCGGCCAGATGCAGCGAGGCATTTTCCATTTTTTCGGACGGCGCGCTGCCGTCGATGCCGGAATGGGAGAGGGCGATGACGATGTCGGCGCCGGCTTCCTTCATTGCCGGAACCCACGCCTTGGCGGCCTCGACGATGTCACGCGTCTGCGCCTTGCCCTCAAGGTTCTTGATATCCCAGAGCATGATTTGCGGCGGCACGAAGCCGATGAAGCCGATCTTGACCGGGCTCTCCTTGCCGGCGCCGTCCTTGATCTGCTTTTCCACGATGACGTAAGGCTTGAAGAAGAGGTCGTCCTGCTTCGGGTCCGAGGCGAGCTGGCCCTTCGTCAGGTTGGCGCAGACGAAGGGAAAGTTGGCGCCCGACAGCACCTTGAACATGAAGTCGAGACCGTAGTTGAACTCGTGATTCCCGAGCGTGCCGACGGTATAGCCGAGCGTGTTCATTGCCTTGATCACGGGATGGACGTCGCCGTCCTTCATGCCGTGCTGATAGGCCATATAGTCGCCCATCGGATTGCCCTGCAGCACGTCGCCATTATCGATCAGCAGCGAGTTGACGGCTTCCGCACGGATATTGTCGATGATCGTCCCGGTGCGCGCCAGACCCATCGTGTCGTTCGGCTTGTCGGCATAATAGTCATAGGGGAAAACGTTGACGTGAATGTCCGTCGTTTCCATCAACCGGAGATGCGCCTGGTTGGCGCTGGCACGCGCACTGAATGGGTGCAGCAGCACCAGGGCGGAGGTGGCGGCAAGGCCGCCAAGCAGGGAACGACGGCTCATCAGGCCGACATCGAAAATGGAAGACATGGAAGCTCTCCTTCAAAGATCATGCATCGTCCGGCCCCTCAGCATTAGGACGATTTGGCGAGGAGTACACTGCGAAAATGACAGGACGGACACAATCCGTGGCAAAGGGGAAATGGTTTTAAAACGCAACTTATCGCGAGATCTTCCGACCGAATCCCTCGGGGAGGGGCGCGAGCAGGGTCGTCATTGCAAAGGGTCAAAAGATTCGGGCGCACCGCGCCCGGTCTGGTCGACAAAGCGCAGGCGCTTTGCGGCCGCGATGTGCCTCGGCGCAAAAGCGGTGCGGCCTTACGATTTCAGCGTCGACGTCGCCAAATGAGGTGGGCGGTCGCCGCTGGTCGCGGCTCTCAGCTGGCGCACCGCCAGCACCGGCCGTATTTCCTTATGGAAAAAGCGGAAATAGGAGGCGACCTGTGCCCGCGCATTCGAATTCACATCGAACTGCACGCCGATACGGCCATTGTGCTTCCAGCGGATGATGCCTTCGAGCAGTCCGATATTTTCGGCTTCGATGCGCACCTTGCTGCCGGAAGCGGCATGGAGTGGCGTCTTCGTCTCCAGGGCGGCGCCGGTCACCGACAGGTTGAGAATGCGGACATCCACTTCGCTGTTCAGATATTTGACGATGCCGAAGACACGGCAGTTTTGCCGATCGGCCTTTCTCGCCGTGATTTTCAAGTTGCGGGTCATACTGTCTCCCTCGGATACAGTCGAAGAGCATACCGCCCGAAAGTTGAAATGGTTTTAGTGGCTTGGCTAAAATTGCAATGAAACTGCCGGTTGGCGTTACTGCATGTCGCCGAGATGCGTGCAGCGATTCTGGAAAGCCAATGGTGTAGGACCGGTTAACGCAGGTCGCCTGAATCAAATGCGACGCTGCGGGCGTTGCCCCTTCTGCGCGCCACCACATGTTCGCGCCAGACCGTGAAGATGCCGGCGGCGACCACGATCGCCGAGCCGATGACCGTATTGAGGCTGAGCGTTTCGCCGTAGATAGTCACGCCGATGATGGAGGCATAGACAAGCGACAGATAGGTCAGCGGCTGAACGGCGGCGGCATCGAGACTGTCGTAGGCGCGGATCAGGAAATAATGGCTGGAAATGCTGGTCACGCAGACCAGCGCCATCCAGCCCCAGTCGCCTGATGACATCCAGCTCCAGTAGAAAGGCCCGATCAGCGTCATCGCAACGGCGCCGACGACACCGGTATAGAAGAAGCTGGTCGTCGAAGAATCGTCGCGGCTGACGAGCCGTGTGGCGATGACGTAGAAGGCGAAATTGAAGCAGGAGGCGACGGCGAGAAGCAGCCTCAGGTCGAAGAAATCGCCTTCCGGCTTCAGGATCAACAGCACCCCGAAAAGCCCGGCGCCGATTGCCGCCCATCGCCGCCATCCGACTCGCTCACCGAGGATCGGCATTGCCAGCAATGCGATCAGGATCGGCGTCGCGGAGAAGATTGCCTGTGAACGGGCAAGGCCGATCACGGCAAAACAGGTGATGGCCAGAACCACCTGAACCGCAAGCAGCAGACCGCGCGCCACCTGCAAGGCGGGGCGTTTGGTGCGGGCCGTCGCCTCGAGACCGCCGCGCATCTTCGAAGCGAGAATGACTGTGAAAAGCCCGAAGGCCCAGTAGCGGATCATCGTCACAAAGATCGGCGGATAGGCGGATGCCAGGTGTTTGGAGATGGCGTCCTGCAGCGAAAAGATGGTCAGCGCCAGCAGGGCGAAAATGTAACCGTGGGTCTTCGATTTCATGACATGCCAATAAGCGGGAGACGCCCGCGCGCGCCGAAAGTCTGGTCAGGCATTCGGAAAATAAGCAAGGGCTCAAAGCCCCACATTCGGCCTGTCGATGATTTCTCTGAGCGCGAAACTCGAATTGATCTTGACCACATGGGGGAGGGCCGACAGCCAGTCGCGATGGATACGCTCATAGTCTTCGAGGTCGCGGGCGGCGACCCTGAGGATGTAATCATATTCGCCCGACATCAGGTAGCAGACGAGCACGTTGGGGCAGAGCTTCACCGCCGACTCGAACTCCGCCAGCGTCTTGGCGAACTGGCCCGAGAGTGAAATATGCACGATGGCGATCATCTTATAGTCGAGCGCCTTGTGCGAAAGCCGCGCATGGTAGCCGTCGATGACGCCGCTTCTTTCAAGAATGTCGAGCCGGCGCGAACAGGCCGAAGGGGAAAGCCCGATCCTCTCGGCGAGCTCGGCATTGGTGATACGGGCATCGGCCTGCAAAACCTTCAGAATCGCAAGATCGATGGTATCGAGATCGGCCATTCGAAGAACCTTCGAAGATAGGGGGTAGCGACGCAATAATCACCGAAAAATCGCGTTTGCGCAAACCGTCTTTGCAAGGACATTTCGCAGCCTTGGTGGTTGGATCGGTCGCAGAGGAGATCCGCGACCGCGGAGACAAAAGGAGAGGAACGCGAAATGCGTGTCGGTTGCCCGAAGGAAATCAAGAACCATGAATATCGCGTCGGCCTGACGCCTGCTTCGGTGCGCGAATATGTGGCGCACGGCCACGAGGTCTGGGTCGAGACCAAGGCGGGCGCTGGCATCGGTGCCGATGATGCCGCCTATGCCGCGGCTGGCGCCAAGATCGCCGCCTCCGCCAAAGATATTTTCGAAAAGTGCGACATGATCGTCAAAGTCAAGGAGCCGCAGCCCTCCGAATGGGCGCAGCTTCGCGATGGTCAGCTGCTCTACACCTATCTGCATCTGGCGCCCGATCCCGACCAGACCAAGGGTCTTCTCGCCTCCGGCGTCACCGCAATCGCCTATGAGACGGTGACCGACGAGCGCGGCGGCCTGCCGCTGCTGGCGCCGATGTCCGAAGTCGCCGGGCGCCTGTCTATCCAGGCCGGAGCGACAGCCCTGCAGAAGGCCAATGGCGGTCTCGGTGTTCTGCTCGGCGGCGTGCCCGGCGTGCTGCCGGCCAAGGTCGCAGTCATCGGCGGCGGCGTCGTCGGCCTGCATGCCGCCAGAATGGCCGCCGGACTCGGCGCCGATGTCAGCATCCTCGACAAATCCCTGCCGCGCCTGCGCCAATTGGACGATATTTTCGCGGGCCGCATCCACACCCGTTATTCCAGCATTCAGGCGTTGGAGGAGGAGGTTTTCTCGGCCGATCTCATCATCGGCGCCGTGTTGATCCCGGGTGCTGCCGCTCCGAAGCTCGTTACCCGCGAGATGCTGTCCGGCATGAAGAAGGGCGCCGTCATCGTCGACGTCGCCATCGACCAGGGCGGCTGCTTCGAAACCTCGCATGCGACCACCCATTCCGATCCGACCTATGAAGTCGATGGCGTCGTGCATTATTGTGTCGCCAATATGCCCGGCGCAGTACCGGTCACGTCGGCGCATGCGCTGAACAACGCCACGTTGGTCCATGGTCTGGCACTTGCCGATCGCGGCCTGCGCGCCATTGCCGAGGACAAGCATTTGCGGAACGGTCTCAACGTGCACAAGGGCCGTATCACCAACAAGCCGGTCGCCGAGGCGCTTGGTTACGAGGTCTTCGCTGCGGAAAGCGTGCTGAACGTAGCGTAAGCTGCTTGACCCACGGTCAGGTGAGGGCGCCGGTCTCTGCCAGGGCCGGCGCCTTTGCCTTGTCAATCCGACACTGGAAGCAATTGTTGCGCGCCGAACGCACATGGACATAGGCGATGTCGGCTCGTGCCAGCAGTGTCTCGGCATAGGCCGGGATTTCGTCGATATCGGTCACCGCGCCGGTGCCGTAGACGATGCGATCATTCGCACTGTAGCCGCGGACGATGAAATCGGGGCTCATCATCAGCATTGGCGGCTGGACCTCCTCGGCGACGTAGCGTCGGCACCGCTGTTTATGCAGGAAGATCGGCCCAGTTTCGGCGTAGGGCTGCAGCGCTGGGAAGGGCCGGTAGGCGAAGACCAGCAGTTCCTCGCCCTCCTCGATATTCTTCAAGCAATGGCGGCAAGGGTTGCCGTCACCGTCGGAAACCATCGTCTCGGGCGGCCTGTCATAAGCGTCGCGCCCGCCGTTCCAGAGATGCTCGGCGTCTCTGGTCGGCATGGCGACAAAACGAATGGCGGTCATGACAAATCTCCTTTGTGATTGCCATGAAATTGCACCCGGGCCTCCGCCCAAGCCACCCGTTTCTTGCGAAGCGGGATCGTGAAAGGAGACTTGCCTTGGCTGAAATCAATTTGGCGCTGCTGGCGCAGCAAAATGCCGAAATATTGGAAGAACTCAGGGCTTTGCGTCGGGAGGTGGCGGAACTGAAGGAGCAGTCGGACCGCACGCTCGACTTCGAGCGCCGCAATGATCCACGCCGCCCAACCAGCCTAACGCAGCGTTAGCTGCTTCTGCTCCCGCCTCTAGCTAAGGTCCTGCCACAGCAGCACATCTGGCGTGTCAGCCGTGGGCCTGCACAGATTCGGGATCTCCCGCGACCGGCATGGGAGCAGGGGCGAGTGCCTTGGTGATCAGAAGCGCTGTGACGACAACAGGGACGACCGCCCAATAGGAAAAGCGGATACCGAAATATTCGGCGATGAAACCGAGCAGCGGTGGACCAGCGAAAAAAACGATGAAGGTTGTCTGCCCCAGCGCCGCGACGTTGACCGGAGCCGGCCGGTCCTTGCGTCGGGCCGCAGCTGAGATGGCGAGCGGATAGACCGACGAGCAGCCGATACCGGTAAGGCCGAAGCCGATAAGGGCAATGACGGGGTGTGCCGCCGTTGCGACCATGAGAAGCCCGACGACGACGATTGCGAGAAGAACCGTTGCGACCGGGTATGGATTGAAGCGATCAATCACAGGGTCCATTCCAAGCCGGCCGACAGCGATGCACAGCGAGAATATCGTCACGCTGAGCCCACCGACGAAGGGTGCGGCTGCAAAGACGTCACGCATATAGATGGCCGCCCAATCGACGCTCGCGCCTTCAGCCAACAGCGGCGCCGCGCCTATCAGGCAAAGGGGTAACAGCCCGATGGTGGGAAAAGCGACGCGCGGATTCTCTCCGGTGTGCGCGCCCTGTCGCGGCGGCGCTGTCTCGATCTTCGAGAAAACGACCGATCCTGTAATAAGTATGGTCAGGAGAACGAGGAGGATGTGCAGTTCGATGGAGACGGCGGCTTGCCGCATGCCGGCGGCAACAAGGGCAGTCATGCAGAAACCGAGGCTCCACATACCGTGTGCACGGCTCATGATGCGCCGTCCAAGCAGCGCTTCGTGTCGGTCGGTTTCGATATTGGCATTGATCTCGAATGCGCCGGTGAAAAGACCGGCGATGAAGAACAATGGCATGGCGGAGAGGGCTGAAGGCATCCAGGCGATCACCGCAAAAGATATGGACGCACCGAAAACCGTGACGAAGGCGGTGGTGCGGGCACCGAGCCTCTCGATGATCCTCACCGAAAACGTCAATCCGCAGAGAACCCCTGATGACATAACAGCCAGCAGAAGTCCGAGCTCGCCTTCGGTTAGGCCAAACTTGCGCTGAAGATCCGGCAGTCGCGAAAGAAAGGCCCCTACGCAAAGGGCTACGGCAAACTGGATGAAGAAAATGCGGTGGTGCGGCTTCATCTCGGGACCTGCTCCGATCGGATATGGATTGAAACCCAGCTGATGCCGGCATAGCGAGGCTTTCCGGTGAGATGGCGACCGGTTCAGAAACCGGCGGCTTCCGGATTATCTACACCGCTGCTGACAGCTGCTGTCAGCATAAATCCCACCATGGGCAGCAAGTCTCAGCTTTTCCGCGCAAGTTCCAATAGCTCCTTGTCACTCAGCGGCCGCACGATGCCGGTGCCTGTGGACACAGGGGAGAAGCCGTACATCTGATAGAGCTGCAGTGCGCGCGGATGGTCGAGATTATTGGTGGTCGTGGTGACGCGCTTCGGATCGAGCGCCCAGATGGCATAGAGCGCCTGCAGCAGAAACCATTTGCCGATGCCGAGCCCGAGCGCATGTTCGATCAGGCCGAAATGGCTGAGTTCGATCGTCTCCTCGTCCTCGCAGAAATATTCGTAGAAGCCGGCCGGAGCGCCGTTCACGTAGAGGACGCTGATATTGTTGCGCTTGTCGTTCAGCGTTTCTGCCAGTTGCTCGTCGCTCATACGCAGCCGGTCCACCCACTGCCAGCGCGCGCCCACCTGTCGGTAGAGATAGCGATAGAAGGGCAGCGGTATACCGGGCGCGCGCATGATCGCCGTCTGGATATTGACGGGCACCGGCATGCTGGCCTTCGGCGGCGCCGCCATTTCAAGACGGGTGATATGCGCTTTGAGAGAAGCGGGCGTCTTTCCCATGGCGGTCAGGCTTTATCAGGCGTCGGCGGGCCGGTGACGACAGGCGTATCGTCACGGCTGCCCCATTCGCTCCATGAACCGTCATAAAGCTTGTTGTCGTGATGGCCGAGCGATTCCAGCGCCAGCGTGATGATCGCGGCCGTGATTCCCGAGCCGCAGGAGGTGACGACCGGTTTGGAGAGATCGATCCCTGCCTCTTCGATCGTCTGCCTGAGTTCGGGCAGCGATTTGAACCGACCCTGGTTGGTGAAGACACCGGAGGGCAGGCTTCGGGCGCCGGGCATATGGCCGGAGCGCATGCCTGCACGCGGCTCGGCTTCGGTAGCGGTGAAGCGGCCGGCGCTGCGGGCGTCGGCGATCTGCATCGCACCGCTGGAGACAATGTCGCGCATGGTATCCAGCGTCACCACCCGGCTGTCGTCGAAGTCAGGCGTAAACGTCGCCGGCGCATAGTTGGGGGCCGCTGTTTCGAGCGGACGGCCCTCGGCCTTCCAGCCGTCGAGACCGCCGTCGAGGACGAAGACGTTCTTTGCCCCCATCACCCGGAACAGCCACCAGACCCGGGGCGAGGCAAACACGCCGATACCGTCATAGACGACGATGCGATCATTCTCGCTGATGCCGAGCTTGCCGACTTCGGCGGCGAAGTAATCGGGCGAGGGGATCGTGTGCGGCAGCGCCGTCGAGTGGTCGGCGATCTTGTCCTGATCGAAGCGGATGGCTCCGGGAATATGGCCGGCCGCATATTCGGCGTCGGCGTCACGCTTCTGCGCTGGCAGGTAGAAAGAGGCGTCCAGCACCCGCAGATCCGGCTTGCCGAGTTCGGCCTGCAGCCATTCGGCCGAGACGACGAAACGGCTCTTGCTCTCAGTCATTCTGGTCTCCCTTGTCAGGCTTCTTGGCCGGGCGTGCCGAAGCGGATGCGGAAGCGCCGATTCTCCTTGCCCTTCTTTTCGATCTTGGCGATGTGGATCTGGCCGACTTCCTGCGTCTCCGACACATGTGTGCCGCCGCAGGGCTGGCTGTCAATCGAGGAGTTTTCGCCGATGCAGACGAGGCTGACCCGACCGAGCCCCATCGGCGGGCGCACGTTCTTCGACTTGACGATGTCGGGGTTGGCCGCCAGCTCGTCGTCGGTGATCCATTGCAGATAGACCGGGTGGTTCTGGCCGACCAGTTCCATCAGCTTGGCCGTGACTTCGTCCTTGTCGATCGTCTCGCTCATGTCGAAGTCGACGCGGCTTTCCTCCTCGCCGACGGCGGCCCCGGTGATCGGATAGGAGCAGATGACCGACAGCAGGTGGCAGGCCGTGTGCATGCGCATCAGCCGGTAGCGGCGCGGCCAGTCGACATGCAGCACCAGCGTCTCGCCAACCTCCGGCCGCGGCTCGTTCTCGAGCGGCACGTGGATGATGACGTCCTTGCCGGCGCCGTGTTTCGTCTGGCCGAGTATGATCTTGGTACCGTCTGCGCGTTCAAGCTGGCCAGTGTCGCCGGGCTGGCCACCTGATGTGGCATAAAAGCAGGTCTGGTTGAGTTCGATGCCCCCGTCGTCGTGAATGGCGGTGACGACCGCCTCGCACGTCGAGAGATAGAAGTCGTCGCGGTAGAGGGCATTGACGCGCATGAGGTCTCACACGGGCTCGTAGGGAACGTTTATGTCGGACGCACCAGTCATCCAGCCCGGAACGGGCAGTCCTTTCGACCGCAGAAAATCCGGATTGAAAAGCTTCGACTGGTAGCGGTTGCCGTAGTCGCAGAGGATTGTCACCACCGTGTGACCGGGTCCGAGATCGCGGGCGAGATTGACCGCGCCGGCAATGTTGATCGCGGTCGAGCCGCCGAGGCACAGCCCCTCGTTTTCGACGAGGTCGAAAAGATAGGGAAGCGCTTCGGCATCGGAAATCCGATAGGCATAATCGGGGGTAAAACCCTCGAGATTGGCAGTGATGCGGCCCTGGCCGATGCCTTCGGTGATCGAGGATCCCTCGGATTTCAGCGTGCCGTTCTGATAGAACTCATAGAGTGCGGCGCCGTCGGGATCGGCAATGCCGATCTTGATGTCGGCCTTGAAAGCCTTCAGGCCAGTCGCCACACCCGCCAGCGTGCCGCCGGAGCCGACGGAGCAGATAAAGCCGTCGATCTTGCCATCCGTATCGTTCCAGATTTCCGGTGCGGTCGTTTCGATATGCGCCTGGCGGTTGGCGACGTTGTCGAACTGGTTTGCCCAGATCGCACCGTTCGGTTCGCTCTTCGCCATTTGTTCGGCAAGGCGCCCGGACACTTTCACATAGTTGTTCGGGTTCTTGTAGGGAACGGCGGGCACCTCGACGAGTTCGGCGCCGAGCAGTTTCAGCGCGTCCTTCTTTTCCTGGCTCTGCGTTTCCGGGATGACGATGACGGTGCGGTAGCCGAGCGCCTTGGCGACCAGCGTCAGCCCGATGCCGGTATTGCCGGCCGTGCCTTCGACGATGATGCCGCCGGGCCGAAGCAGCCCCTTCCGCTCCGCATCGCGGATGATGTAGAGCGCGGCACGGTCCTTGACCGACTGGCCGGGGTTCAGGAACTCCGCCTTGCCGAGAATGGTGCAGCCGGTTGCCGCCGAGGCGCCCTTGAGTTTGATCAGGGGCGTATTGCCGATGGCTTCGAGGACGGAGGGATGGAAGGTCATGGAATCTGCCTCTTTCGAACTCTTACTTTAGGAACGGTCTTTTCCCTTCACAAGGCTGTGTTGGCAAGAAATGCTATTCCATGCCCCTGGCTGCCACGATATAATTTCGCTTTCCTTACCCGAAATAGCGCTCGACCGCGATCCCACCGTGTCGCGGTGATCCGAAGATTGACGTTCCCCGTACGGATGATGACAAGGCGACAACGGAACACGGGTAGCCGGGCGTGGCCGAAAACCGAGATGATTCACGAGCAGATTGCCGACCGCGGGCAGCGCCTTGCGGCAATCTTCTCCTCCATTTCTCCCGATTCTGAGCCGCAGGCCGCCAGGAGACCCGAAACCGCCCTGTTTCCCCGGGCATTGCGCGCTCTTGTCGGCTTCGAGGTCGCGGACGTCCCCTGGCGCAAGTGGCTGCCCGGCCTTAAGGAATATTCGCGTGACATGGACGGCTGCGAGGTCCGTCTGATGTGGATCCGCCCTGGCTGCGCCTTGCCGGCGCACACTCATAAAGGCGTGGAGCTGATCCTCGTTGTCGACGGCGCTTTCAACGATGAGCGCGGCCATTTTGGCCCCGGCGACATCTCGATTGCCGACGAAACTGGCGGTCATCGGCCGGTTGCCGAACAGGACAGGCCTTGCATTGCTTTCGCGGTGTCCGACGGACCGATCCGGCTGACCGGGTCCTTTCGTCAGATAATCGGCGACCTGATCGGCTGAAAGCAGCCACAATGGTGTGATAGAGCCGTAAATCCGGGAGGCGCAAAGAACTTCCGGACCTGTTTTCGTGCTGGTCAGGCAGAGCCGGAGGAGCATGTGATGCGTGATTTCATTGCCCGTCCCGAACATGGAATCGTCTGGATATCAGGCGCGAGCTCGGGTATTGGCCGGGCCCTTGCGCTCAAGCTTGCCGCCGAAGGATATAAGGTCGCCGTCACCGCCAGAAGCCACGAGAAGCTGGTCGAGCTGCAGGCCGAAGCCAGCGGCCTGTCCGGCAATATTATCGTCCTCGACGGGGATGTCACCGATGCCGAGGACATGGAACATGTCCTGGCCTCCATCGAATATGAGCATGGCACGCTGGCCATGGCGATCCTCAATGCCGGTGTCTACCTGCCGGTCCACGCCGAGGACCTGAACCGCGCCGATTTCGAAAAGAGCTTTGCCGTCAATCTGTCCGGCGTCGTCAACTGTCTGTTGCCGGCGATCCGCCATATGAGGGCGAAAGGGCAGGGACAGATCGCCATCGTCTCTTCCGTCACCGGTTATGGCGGCCTGCCGACGGGGGCTGCCTATGGCGCCACCAAGGCGGCGTTGATCAACATGGCCGAAAGCCTGAAATTCGATCTCGACAAGATGGGCATCCGCATCCAGCTCATCAGCCCGGGCTTCGTTGACCCGCCGACGGTGGGCAAGAGCGCCTTTCCTATGCCAGTGGCGCGGGTGTCGTCCGAGAAGGCTGCCCGCCAGATTGCCGCCGGGCTGAAATCGCAGGCTTTCGAGATCGCTTTCCCCAGACGCTTCACCACGATGCTGAAGCTGGCGCGTCTGCTCCCCTATGGCGCTTATTTCCCACTGATGAATCATCTGACTGGCCGGCGGCAACGGCCGCCGCTGGATGATCACCACCCGGTGATGCCGCACCCTGCGGAATGATCAACGGCTCGGGAAGACGGGTGGTCGGAACGCGAGGGATCAAAACCTTATGCGGAGGGAGTCTTTATCCGCCGTGACATGAAAAGGCCGGCATAAACCGGCCTTTTCCGAGGTGGTGCGCTTTTGCGCGACATGTTTCAAAGCGGCGATTACCTGCTCAGTTGTCGTATTCGCGGCAGGCTTCGCTGATCGATGCGCCGCTCTCACCGCCGCGCGTATCGACACCGGTCCCCTGCTGCGGCATGCCGGCGCATTCCATCGCCTGCGGCGGTCGGATGCTCTGGGTCGTGGTCGGATCGACGGGCGCGACCTGGACGGGGTGCATGCCATTGTCGCTGTTGGTGTAATCGGACGAATAGTTACCTGAACCCGGATCGGTCGAGCCGCCATTCGTCGGTCCGATGGGATCCGGATTCGACTGGGCAAAGGCTGACGTTGCCATGCCGATCGCGAGCAGCGAAGCGGCAATGAGGGATTTGGTCATGAGGATATCCTCCTTTGATTTTCATCATGGATGACCTCTGGGTAACCACCTGCAGGAGTCATTGTTCCGATATTTTTGAAAAACCTGCACGCGGAGTTTGCATCGTGCGCAAACCTTAATGGCCGAAGTTGCTGGAAAGGCTCCAAAGCACGCAGCGTCGCTGTCCTGCCCAGGCTTGCAAAACGCAGCGATTTGCCGTTTCATCGGCACCACCACCATCCGACACTCCTCCTTATCGAGATACGCTCTTGTACCCGCCGATGCCCCACAGCTTCGAGAAGCCTTATGCCGCCTTCCTCTTCGACATGGACGGCACCATCCTCAATTCGATCCTCGCCGCCGAGCGTGTTTGGAGCGACTGGGCAAGACGCCATGGGCTCGATGTCGCCGCCTTCTTGCCGAAGATGCACGGATCGCGCGGCATTGACACAATCACCCGGCTGAACCTGCCGGGTGTCGATCCCGAACATGAGGCAAGGCTGGTGACCGAGGCTGAAGTTGCCGATGTCGGCGATGTCGTTGCCATTCCAGGCGCAGCCGCCTTCCTGGCCTCGCTGCCGCCCGATCGCTGGGCGATCGTTACCTCGTCGCCCCTGCGCCTTGCCCGCCGCCGGCTGGAAGCGGCCGGCCTGCCTCTGCCGAAATTCATGGTGACGGCGGAAGATGTGACGGTCGGAAAGCCCGATCCGCAATGTTATATTCTCGGCGCCGAACGCCTCGGCGTCAGCACGCGGGATTGTCTGGTGTTTGAGGATGTCGCAGCCGGCATCAAGGCCGGCGAGGCGGCCGGCGCCGATGTCATGGTCGTTACCGCAACCCATCACCATAAGATGGAGACGCCGCATTCGACGATCTCGTCCTATGACGAAATCGCCGTCCGCATCTCAGCCGACCATAAAATGCTTGTGGTCCCGAACGCCGCCTGACATCGCCAGATTCGCCGGTGCGCATTCACTCCGCCGCTGCGGCGAGACAGCGATCGATGATCCTGCCGATTTCGCTGCGGCAGGAGCCGCAATTGGTTCCGGCGCTCGTTTCCTTGCCCACCTCTTCGACGCTGTGGCATCCGCCGCGCACCGCGGCGGCGATCTGGTTGACCCCGACACTGAAGCAGGAGCAGACGGTCGCACCGGGATCCGGTCGGCCGCCGCCGGGACGACCTGCGACCAGCGCAAAGCGTTTCCTGAGGTCGCCATGCACGACAGAGAGTTGCGAGATTGCCCAGTTGCGTGCGACGGCAACCGGTTCGCCTGCAAGAAACAGTGCGGCAAGCAGGATCTCGCCATCGAAGAAGGCGAGCCTGAGGTCGCCCGATTGCCGGTCGGCGTAACCCAGGGGTTCGATCTCGGCCGGAATGGCGAACACCCTCCGGCACCAAGCCGTCCAGTCTTCGACAGCCTCGGTGAAGGCAATTTCCAGCCGCCAGCCGCCGGCAGCCTTCGCCACCGCCCAATAGGCCGCGTCGGGTTTGTCCGGTTTGATGGCCGAGACCGCGAAACCATAATGGCTGGCGCGGAAGGGCCGAACGGCGACGGCAACGTTCTTCGACGCCGGCTGGCCGGAAAGAGGGTCGGTGATCGGCGCGACCACGGCGTCGATCCGCGCTTTTGCCGCGAACTGGTCGTTCCAGTGCATGGGTGCGAAAACACCGCCGCGCGCCTGGCGGTCGGTCACCAGCGCTCGCACGATCGCTTTGCCGTGGGGGCTCTCGATCTCGACGAGGCCGGCGCTTGATATGCCGTTCTCGATCGCATCGCGCGGATGGATCTCGGCAAAGGGTTCGGCGATATGGGCGGAAAGCCGCGCGCTCTTCCCGGTTCTTGTCATCGTGTGCCACTGGTCGCGGATGCGGCCGGTGTTCAGCGTGAAGGGGAAATCGGCATTGGTGCGATCGGTTGCCGGTGGTTTGACCGCGACGAAGCGCGCCTTGCCGTCGGGATGGTAGAAGCCGCCCTCGGCGAAGAAGCGGGTGACGCCGGGCGCCGTCCCTGCCGGCTGCGGCCATTGAAAGGGCGACAGTTCGTCGAAGGCGCAACCGCTGATGTCGGCGTGGACGCCGATGTCGAAGTCGCGGCTGCCGTTGTTTTCGAAGGCGGAAAGCGCTGCATGTTCCGCAAAGATTGCCGCCGGTGCGTGGAAATCGAAAGCGGCGCCAAATCCCATGCGCCGGCCGACCTCCGCAAGCTGCCACCAGTCCGCTCTGGCGTCTCCCGGGACATCGAGAAACGGCCGCTGCCTGGAAATGCGGCGTTCAGAATTGGTAACAGTGCCGTCCTTCTCGCCCCACCCGAGCGAGGGCAAAAGCACATGGGCGTGGCGGGTCGTATCTGTCTCTCTCAGAATGTCCGACACGACGACGAAGGGACAGGCGGCAATCGCGCTTTCTACGCTGTCGGCATCCGGCATCGACACAACAGGATTGGTGGCCATGACCCAGAGCGCCTTGATGCGCCCGTCCGCCACCGCGCGGAACATGTCGACCGCCTTCAGGCCGGGCTTTGCGGCGATGACGGGCGAATTCCAGAAGCGCTGCACGCGGTCGCGGTCATCCGCATTCTCGATCGCCATATGGGCGGCAAGCATATTGGCAAGGCCGCCGACCTCACGCCCGCCCATGGCGTTCGGCTGGCCGGTCAGCGAGAACGGCCCCATGCCGGGGCGGCCGATGCGGCCGGTCGCCAGGTGGCAATTGAGAAGGGTGTTGACCTTGTCGGTGCCGGAGGAGGATTGGTTGACGCCCTGGCTGTAGCAAGTGACGACTTTCTCAGTCGTCTCGAACAGGCGGAAGAACTCCCGGATCTGCATGGCCGGCAGGCCGGTCCGTTCCAGGAGGTCGTTGATGTCAAGCGCGGCCGCTGCCGCAAAAGCATCACCGAAACCTTCGGTATGGGCGGCAATATAATTCTGGTCGATTGCCGGGCTTGTCGCGAGATGCGCAAACAATCCCATGAACAGCGCGACGTCGCCGTCCGGGCGAATTGCGAGATGCAGGTCGGCGATGTCGCAGGTCATCGTCCGGCGCGGATCGATGACGACGATCCGCATGCTGGGGCGTGCCGCCTTTGCGGCGGCAAGCCGCTGGTAGATGACAGGGTGGCACCAGGCGAGGTTGGAGCCGGTCAGGACCACCAGATCGGCGAGTTCGATATCCTCATAGGTTCCGGGCACCGTATCGGCACCGAAGGCGCGGCGATGCCCCGTGACGGATGAGGACATGCAAAGTCTGGAATTGGTGTCGATATTGGCTGAGCCGACAAAACCCTTCATCAGCTTGTTGGCGATGTAATAGTCTTCGGTCAGCAGTTGCCCCGAGACGTAGAAGGCAACCGAATCCGGCCCGTGTTCGGCGATCGTTTCGGAAAAGCGCTGGGCGACGAGATCAAGCGCCTCGTCCCAGCCGCTGCGTTCGCCCGAGACTTCGGGATAGAGAAGCCGGCCGTCGAGATCGATGGTTTCGGCAAGGGCCGAACCCTTCGAGCAGAGCCGGCCGAAATTCGACGGATGCTCGGGATCGCCTTTGACGCTGACGGCGCCCGCCTCATCGACCGTGGCGATGACGCCGCAGCCGACGCCGCAGTAGGGACAGGTGGTCTTGACCTCTGTCGTCATCTATTCCGCCGCCATCATCAGGCTTTCGAACGTGATGAAGAGGGCGCCGCCCTCGTTGCGGACCGGTAGGGTCCGCACCGCGCCCTCGTCGGCGCCGAGCGCCTTACCGGTTTCGAGAGAGATCACCCAGTTGTGCAGCGGGCAGGTGACGGCCTTGGCATGCACGATGCCTTGGGAGAGCGGACCACCCTTGTGCGGGCAGTGATCCTCGATGGCGAAGACCTCGTTTTCGGCGGTGCGGAAGACGGCGATTTTGCCCTGCGGTGTCTTTACGCAGCGCGCACCGCGAAGGGGGATGTCGGAGATGTCACCGATCGGATGCCAGTTTTCATTGGACCAGGTCATATCAATCTCCCTATTCAGCTGCCTGCGGATAACCGATCGTCGCCATCGGCTTGAATTCATGCTTGTCCTTGCCGGAGACACGCTCCGACCAGGGGTCGACCTGGGCAAATTTCTGAGAGAAGACAAAGCGGTCGTAATAGGCTTTGCGCTTTTCGGCGTCGCCCATGATCTGCCGACGGATTTCCTCCAGGCCGATGCGCTTGGCCCATTTGTAGATACGCTCGAGATAGCGGGCCTGCTCGCGGTACATCTGCGTCAGCGCCACGATATGCTCCAGCGCCTCGTCTTCGGTCTTCACAAGCCCGAGCACCTCGGTGCCCTTGATGTCGAGACCGGCCGCACCGGCGAAGTGGATCTCGAAACCGGAATCCACACAGATCACGCCGATATCCTTGCAGGTTGCTTCCGCGCAATTGCGCGGGCAGCCGGACACCGCCATTTTCAGCTTGGCCGGGGTCCAGGAGCCCCACATGAACTTCTCGATGCGGATGCCGAGACCGGTAGAATCCTGGGTGCCGAAACGGCACCAGTCCGAACCGACGCAGGTCTTTACGGTGCGCAGGCCCTTGGCATAGGCCTGGCCCGAGACGAAGCCGGCTTTGCCGAGATCGGCCCAGACGGCGGGCAGGTCTTCCTTCTCGATGCCGAGCAGGTCGATGCGCTGGCCGCCCGTCACCTTCACCATCGGGATCTCGAACTTGTCGACGACATCGGCGATGGCGCGCAGCTCGTTCGAATTGGTGACGCCGCCCCACATCCGCGGAACGACGGAATAGGTGCCGTCCTTCTGAATGTTGGCGTGGACGCGCTCGTTGATGAAGCGCGACTGGTAGTCGTCGGCATATTCATCCGGCCAGTCGCAGACGAGGTAATAGTTGAGCGCCGGCCGACATTTGGCGCAGCCGCAGGAGGTCTTCCACTCCAGCTCCTGCATAACGGCGGGAATGCTCTTCAGTCCCTTCGCCTTGATCAGCCGGCGAACGTCGTCATGGCCGAGTTCGGTGCAGGTGCACATCGGCTGAACAGCAGCCGGGTTATAGCTGTCGCCGAGCGTCAGCGCCATGAGTTGCTCGACAAGGCCCGTGCACGAGCCGCACGAGGCCGACGCCTTCGTATGGGCGCGCACGTCGTCAAGCGACGTCAGTCCCTTGCTCGTGATCGTCGAAGTGATCTTGCCCTTGCATACGCCGTTGCAGCCACAGATTTCCGCGTCATCCGGCAAGGCTGCAACGGCCGCCATAGGGTCCAGCGGTGACCCTCCCTGGTAGGCCTGACCGAAGATCAGCGTCTCGCGCATCTCCGAAATATCGGTCGCTTTCTTCTTCAGGTCGTTGAACCAGGCGCCGTCGGCGGTTTCGCCGTAAAGCACGGTGCCGATGATCTTGTTGTCCTTCAGCACCAGGCGCTTGTAGACGCCGGCACTGGCATCGCGCAGCACGATCTCTTCACGATCGTCGCCATCGGCGAAGTCGCCGAGCGAATAAAGCTCGATGCCGGTGACCTTGAGCTTGGTCGGCGTATCCGCGTGAACGAAGGCGGGCGAGCGATCGCCGGAGAGATGCGCCGCGGCGACGCGGGCCATTTCATAAAGGGGGGCAACGAGGCCGTAGACCATGCCGCCCACTTCGGCGCATTCGCCGAGCGCAAAAATGTCGCCGTCCGAGGTCTGCATGCCGGCATCGACGACGATGCCGCGGTTGACCGCAAGGCCGGCATCCTTTGCCAGACCGACGCTAGGACGAATGCCGACGGCCATCACGACCAATGTTGCCGGAATGATGCGGCCGTCATCGAGCTCGATGCCCTCGACCCTGCCGTTGCCGACGATCGCCTTGGTATTGGCCTTGCAGATGACCTTGATACCGCGTTCTTCGACGGCCTTCTGCAGGAGATAGCCGGCGGCGGGATCGAGCTGACGCTCCATCAGCGTCGGCATGACGTGCAGTACGGTGACGTCCATGCCGCGCTGGGCAAGACCGGCCGCTGCTTCCAGGCCGAGCAGGCCGCCGCCGATGACGACGGCCTTTTCACGCGCCTGGGCGGCAAGCAGCATCGCCTGCACGTCGTCGAGGTCGCGATAGGTGATGACGCCGGGCAGATCCTTGCCGGGAACCGGGATGATGAAGGGCACCGAACCGGTGGCGATCACCAGCTTGTCGTAGCTTTCAGTGACGCCATGGTCTGACGTGACGGTCTTGGCGTCACGGTCGATATTGACGATCCTGTGGCCCTTGTAGAGCGTGATGCCGTGTTTGATATACCAGCCGTCACCATGAATGATGATCTGCTCGTAGTCCTTTTCGCCGGAGAGAACCGGCGACAGCATGATGCGGTCGTAATTGACGCGCGGCTCGGCATTGAAGATCGTCACTTCATAGCGTCCGGGCGCCTGTTCGAAGAGGTGCTCCAGCATGCGCCCGGGCGCCATGCCATTGCCGATGATAACGAGTTTTTCAGTCA
Organism: Rhizobium sp. CBN3; assembly: GCF_030518245.1. Lineage (NCBI taxonomy): Bacteria > Pseudomonadati > Pseudomonadota > Alphaproteobacteria > Hyphomicrobiales > Rhizobiaceae > Rhizobium > Rhizobium sp. CBN3. The sequence goes on along the minus strand of NZ_JAULSE010000010.1, from coordinate 160,793 downwards.
TATTTACAGTCCTTGGATCAGGTTGCAGCCACGGGCGCAGAGTGCCCCTGGCGCGACAATTGCTTAACGGACAGGTGCATCCAGATGAGCGAGATCGCGACGATCGCGAAAAGCAGCAGGAAACAGCTGGACCAAAGGCCGGTCATGTCCTTGAGGAGCCCAAAGGCGATCGGCAGAATGAAGCCGCCGAGCCCGCCCATCATGCCGACGATGCCGCCGACCGCGCCGACGCTGTCGGGGTAATAGGCCGGAATGTGCTTGTAGACGGCGGCCTTGCCGAGGCTCATGAAGAAGCCGAGCACGAAGATGACGACGATGAAGATGACCGGAGTGATCGCGGTGGCCGGCAGCGAAAGGATGAGAGTGGCCACAGCCGACACCGCAAACATCGCGTACATGACGCTGCGCGCGCCTTTCTTGTCCGACAGCACGCCGCCGAAGGCACGGAAGATGCTGCCCGGGATGGAGTAGGCGGCCGCGATCATGCCGGCCGTTTCCAGGTTGAAGCCATAGACGCCGACGAGATAGCGCGGCAGCCACAAGGACAGGGCGACGAAGCCGCCGAAGGCGAAGAAATAGTAGAGCGAGAAGCGCCAGACCTGAACGTTCTGCAGCGGCGCGAATTCCTGGGCCAGGCTCTTGGAGGCGACGCCGCGCTCGCGGCGAAGGCTGAAGGCCGGATCATCTGTCGTGGTGAGCCAGAAGACGATGGCCATCAGCGCCAGACAGACGGCCCAGATCTCGGCAACTGCCTGCCAGCCCCATGCGAGCAGAACGAAGGGGGCTGCGAATTTGGTGACGGCCGCGCCAACGTTACCGGCGCCGAAGATGCCGAGCGCCGTCCCCTGCTTCTCGGCCGGGAAGAAAGGCGAGACATAGGCGACGCCGACTGCGAAGGAGCCGCCGGCAAGGCCGACACCAAGGCCGGCGATCAGCATCTGCGTATAGGTGTGGGCGTAGGAGAGCAGGAACGTCGCCAATGCCGCGGCAAGCATCGTCAGCGTGTAAACGAGACGGCCACCGTAACGCCCTGTCCAGATGCCGAGAACGATACGCACGATCGAACCCGTGAGCACGGGCGTGCCGATCAGCAGGCCGAACTCCGCCTCGTTCAGCCCGAGTTCCTGTTTGATGCGGATGCCGATGATCGCGAAGATCGTCCACACGGCAAAACAGAGGGTGAAGGCCACAGTGGAGATCCACAGTGCTTTGGCTGGTTCGCCGGCTGACATGGGCTGCACTTTCTCGATGGCAGACATAGCTTCTCCGTGGCCCGACAAGGTCGTGCCGATCCATTGCTGGAGGTTAAAACAAAAAGCCGCTGGTCAGGACGCGCTTGCACGGGGCGCGCGAATATCCTGATCAGCGGCTTTGCTGGTGGCGCCCGCCGTTGGACGCCCAATCATTGGCCTTCCGGCCTATCTACCAATCCGAATACCGGATTGCTGAAAATTTGATCGACTACTGTTTGCGTGCATATCGCAACGTAGCCCGTGTCTTATGAGCGCCTGCGTGTGCCCATTCTGCCCCGATCGCCGTTGATCTGTGCAATACAAGCAATGCAAACCGCGTGCCAATTTTCTACGTGTTACTCAAGTCTTTGAAATCAAAGCTTTTCGAGGGAGATTTAGCCTTGCCTGTTTTTCGAGCAGCGGCAGAGGTGCAAATCTTTTGTGCGTTGCGATAGGGCGAGCGCCGATCCGTGCTGGCGTTTTGTGCAGGCCGGTCTGGCATCAGGTTTCGTCGTTGCCGGTGAAGAAGGGCAGGGTGCTCCTGACGGCAAAGCCCGCGACATAATCCGGCAGCTCTGCGGGATCGAAGATCCGACCATCCATGAAGCGATCGTTCTCTTCGCCGCCTTCGACACGAATATCGGCGTCAACGGGCGCGTTGTTGTCACCTAGAGCTGCGCGATAGAGATCCGGGCGGTAGGCGGAGGTGGCGGCCCGTGCCTTGTTGAGGCTGGTATCCGCCTGCCCCCAACGGATCATCTGGCTGTAAATCCAGAGGGCATGGCTCGGCCTCGGATAGTTGGCGAAACCGGAGTGGAATTGAAAATATTCAGGGATGACGCGGCGGTTGCTCCTGGCATCGAGATTGAATTCGCCGGCGAGGACGCGGCGGATGATGTTTACCGGGGCGGCGATATAACGAGGATCGGCAAGGGCGGCCGCCAGCGCGTCGTGATTGTCCGGGCGGTCGCACCAGCGCGCTGCAGCGTCGAGCGCCACGATCAATCGGGAAACGCTTTCGGGATGGCTTTCGGCCCAATCCGGCCGCATGCCGATCACCTTTTCAGGAGCCGAGGGCCAGATATCCTGCTTGGCGGCGACGATACGGCCGAGCCCGCGCTCGGAGGCAACCATATTCCACGGGGCGCCGACACAGAACCCGTCGATCGCACCGGCCGCCAACGCGTCTGATGTCATGGGCGGCGGCACGACGACGAGCTTGACGTCCTTGTCGGGATCGATGCCGCCGGCCGCCAGCCAGTAACGGAATTCGTAATTGTGGGAGGAGAAAGGATAGGTGACGCCGAAGGTCGGCAGCGGCTCTTCGCGCGCCTTCATTGCCGCCAATGTCTTTGCCAAGGCGCGGGCATTGTCGAGCGCGCCTGCCGTTTCCGGCAAGCGGGCGTCCTCGCGCATCCTCTCGAAGAGCCGGGCCGATAGGGTGATGGCGTTGCCGCCGCGCCCCAACGAAAAAGGCGTGATCGTCGGCGACGGGTTGGAGCCGAGGCCGAGCATCGAAGCGACCGGCATCGGCGAAAGCATATGGGCGATGTCGAATTGGCGAAACGCCAGGCGGTCGCGAACATTCGCCCAGGAAACGTCCTTGACGAGGTCGAGGGTCAGCCCCTCTTTCCGTGCAAAACCGAATTCTGTCGCCGCAATCAGCACCGATGCGTCGACAAGCGGAATAAATCCCGCCCGCAGCACCTTCGCGCCTTCGTTGTTCACGCGTGCGGGCAAAGGCAGCCCGCCGGAATTGGCTGTCTTCGTCATCATATCCACTCCGGCTTCCTCCGGAAATTCGCAATATCGGCCATCACATCAAAAGCCCCGCGGCGGTGACGACGCTCTGGGCGATCTCCGACATCTTCTTCTTTTCGTTCATTGCCGTTTGGCGCAACAGGGCGAAGGCCTCTTCCTCGGAGAGGCCGCGCATTTTCATGAGTATGCCCTTGGCGCGCTCGATGAGCTTGCGTTCTTCGAGCGCCGAGCGGGCATCGGCGAGCTCGCGCCGCAGCCGGCTGAAGGCATTGAAGCGGCTGACGGCCATGTCGAGGATCGGCTTGACCCGCTCCTTCTTCAAGCCGTCGACGATATAGGCCGAGACGCCGGCCTCGACGGCGGCCTCGATCGACGCCGTATCCGAGCGATCGACGAACATGGCGATCGGGCGGCTGACCGTGCGCGTCAGCTGGAACAGATGTTCCATCATGTCGCGGTTGGGATTCTCGATATCGATGATAATCACGTCGGGCATCAGCGTTTCGATCGTTCGCGCGATGCCGTTGACCTCATGCACGACGGTGACACGCGCATGCCCTGCCTCGCGCAGTCCTTCCTCGATGATGGAGGCGCGTATGGCATTTTCGTCGATCACCAGAATTGTCAGATCGCGATGCGTCATTCGTATATTTATGACGCGCTGCAGCAATTTTTGCAAGGTGTTCGCCTCAAAAATGTGCATAAAATAGTTTGCATAAAAAATAATCAGATGCCGCAGTTTCGGGCTCGCGGCGAAGTCGATCATCACCGTGCGGTCAGCGCTGGTCGTGTGCGGCGGCGTTCGTTCGCCCGCGTCTCTTTCGTCGCGCATCTCTGCCGGAAAAATAATGCCGCAGCAGGCCGGAAATCGAAAGAGCATGCCTTCGGTTATCGTGGTATATGACTTACTTAAAATCCTGGGCTGGGAAAATTTGCCTTCGGCCGGTGCGATTCCAAAGGTCGCAATCTCACGGCCGTTTCCGGCGGCTGATCCCATGGCCTCGATTTGAGATGAATAAGATTAGACACAAGGCTTTGGAGGGCCGACCATGAGCTTACGTATCAACGATATTGCCCCCGATTTTACCGCCGACACCACACAGGGACCGATCAGCTTCCATGATTGGATCGGCAACGGCTGGGCCGTGCTGTTCTCGCACCCGAAGAATTTCACGCCTGTCTGCACGACGGAGCTCGGCGCCATGGCCGGCCTCGCCGACGAGTTTTCCAAACGCGGCGTCAAGATCATCGGCATCTCCGTCGATCCGGTCGAAAGCCACGCCAAGTGGAAGGGTGACATCAAGACCGCAACCGGCTTCGACGTCGATTATCCCTTGATCGGCGACAAGGACCTGAAGGTCGCCAAGCTCTACGACATGCTGCCGGCCGGCGCCGGCGACAGTTCCGAAGGCCGCACGCCTGCCGACAACGCGACGGTGCGTTCGGTCTTCGTCATCGGCCCGGACAAGAAGATCAAGCTGATCCTGACCTATCCGATGACAACGGGCCGCAATTTCAATGAAATCCTGCGCGCCATCGACTCCATCCAGCTGACGGCCAAGCACCAGGTGGCGACGCCGGCAAACTGGAATCAGGGCGAAGATGTCATCATCACCGCCGCCGTTTCCAACGACGACGCGATCGCGCGTTTCGGCTCCTTCGATACGGTTCTGCCCTATCTTAGGAAGACGAAGCAGCCGTCGGCCTGAAGACGGCTTTCAAACCCGTTCCCGAAGCCGCCGCGGCCATTGCCCGGCGGCTTTTTTCATGCCGGCATTGCGAAATGGGGAAGCTTCGCGCCGTGATCGATGTTATCTAACATGACCGTCGCGATGGAAGTTAACCTGCTGAGATCCGATGATAGGGCGAAAGCGTCAGTCCGGCATTTTGAGGAGATCGGCGAAGGCCCTGCTTTCGCTCTGTTTTCTGTTTTCCGTCATCGATGCGCCGAAAGCTCGGCCGGAAGAGAGTGCTGCCGAGCCGGCCTGTCTCTATTCGGGACCCTCGGCTTCCGGTTCAGGCGAGCGGCTCTGCATCCGCAAGGACAGTTTCAATCGTGACCTCTGCAATGCGATCGAGCATTTCGCCGAGGCCAATCGGTTGCCGCCGGCTTATTTCGCTCGGCTCATCTGGCGCGAAAGCACGTTTCGCCCCGACGCGGTCAGCTTCAAGGGCGCGCAGGGCATTGCGCAGTTCATGCCCGGAACGGCGAAACTCCGCGGTCTCGAAGACAGCTATCAGGCGCTGGAAGCCTTGAGGAAATCGGCGCAATATCTTGATGAACTGCGCAACCGTTTCGGCAATCTCGGCCTTGCCGCCGCCGCCTATAATGCCGGCGAAAACGGTCTTGCGATTTATCTTACGTCAGGCAGGTTACCCTACGAGACGCGCGGCTACGTGATGGCGATCACCGCGCATACGGTCGAGGAGTGGAAGGACAATCCGCCTGAGGATGCGGCCGTCCCGCTCGACAAGGAAAAGCCCTTCCTCGATGGCTGCGTGGCGCTTGCCGAAAGCCGAATATTGAAGGACACGCCTTGGCGTCAGGAGGGCATTTGGGCTCCCTGGGGCGTCCAGCTGGCGGCGAATGCCGATGTCGCAGTGGCCCGGCGCATGTTTCGCGATGCCGTGCAGGATCTACCGGCGCCATTGAATGCGGAGCAGCCGTTGATCTTGCGCCAGCGCGATCGCAGCTTCGGTTTTCGGCCGCGTTATGCCGCTCGCATCGCCCGGCAGACACGCATGGAGGCCAACGATGTCTGCAGTCAGATCCGCAGACACGGCGGTACCTGCCTCGTTTTCAGGAACCAATAGCGGGCCTCCCCCATTCGCAATGAAAAGTCTGCTTGCAGGATCGCTGGACGGCGCAGCATAGTCGCAGCGGATCATGCCATCGGGAGGGAAGACAATGCGCGTTTTGGTCATCGGGGCAACGGGCCATGTCGGAACCTATCTCATTCCCCGTCTGGTGGAGGCGGGTCACGACGTCATCACCATCAGCCGCGGCGCGGCAAAGCCTTATACGGCAAACCGCGCCTGGGCCTCCGTCGATCAGCGCCAGATGGACCGGGTAGAGATGGAGCGGACCGGTGATTTCGGCCCGGCCGTGCGGGGAGTGAAAGCCGATATCGTCATCGACATGATCTGCTTCACGCTGGAAAGCGCCAAGCAGCTGGTGACGGCGCTGTCAGGGCATGTCGGCCATTTCCTGCATACCGGCACCATCTGGACACATGGATACCCGGTGGCCGTGCCGGCGCGGGAGGAAGCGCCGAAGTTTCCCTTCGGTGACTATGGCATCCAAAAAGCCGCGATCGAAACTTATCTGCTGCAGCAGGCAAGACTCCGGGGCTTTCCGGCGACCATCATCCATCCCGGCCACATTGTCGGCCCCGGATGGGCGCCGCTCAATCCGGCCGGCAATTTCAATCTGCAGGTCTTTTCGACCCTTGCCCGCGGCGAGGCTCTGGCGCTGCCCAATTTCGGTCTGGAGACCGTTCATCATGTCCATGCCGATGACGTGGCGGCGATGTTCATGGATGCGATCGCCAATCGGGACGCATCGATCGGCGAAAGTTTCCATGCAGTATCGGATCAGGCCCTGACGCTTCGCGGTTATGCCGAATCCATCTCGCGGTGGTTCGGGCGGGACCCGAAGCTCACCTTCGCGCCGTTCGACGTCTGGGCGAAAGGCCAGACGTCCGAGGACGCGGAGGCGACATGGGAGCACATCGCCCGCAGTCCGAACTGCTCGATTGCCAAAGCCCGGCACCTGTTGGGCTACGCCCCGAGATATACGTCTCTGCAGGCGGTGCAGGAATCGGTCGGCTGGCTGGTCGGGCAGGGGCTGCTCAAGACCTGACCGCCGGTTAATCGTTCATGGGCTCTAACGGATGAGGATCGCTCGGAAATCGTTGACGTTGGTTCCGGTCGGACCGGTCTCGAAGAGATCGCCGATCGCCTTGAACGCCGAGTAGCTGTCATTGCCGTCGAGCAGCCGGCGCGGATCGAGCCCGGCGGCGCGAAGACGTTTCACCGTGCCGCCATCGGCAAAGGCGCCGGCATTGTCTTCCGAGCCGTCGATCCCGTCCGTGTCGGCAGCCAGCACATCAATGCCGTCCTGTCCATCGATCGCAAGCGCCATGGCAAGGGTGAATTCGCCATTGCGCCCGCCCTTGCCGCCCTTGGCTCTCAGCGTCACCGTCGTCTCACCGCCGGAAAGGATGACGACCGGCTTCGAGAATGGCCTGTTCCGCCCCAGGACCTCGCGGGCGATGGCCGCATGCACCAGCGCCACGTCACGCGATTCGCCTTCTATGGCATCTGAAAGGGTTGCCGGCGTGATCCCTTGCGATGTCGCCTTGGCGGCCGCCGCCGCCAGCGAAACGCCGGCAGAGGCGATGATGTGATGCTCGTGCCGCAGGAATACCGGATCGTCCGGCCGCGGCGCATCAGCCTTCGGCGAGTTCAGGTGGTCGAGCGCGGCCTGCGGCAGCTGCAATCCATATTGCCTGATAATCTCGAGCGCTTCCTGCCGTGTTGAACCATCAGGCACCGTCGGCCCGGAGGCGACATGGGCCGGGTTGTCACCTGGAATGTCGGAAACGATCAGGCTGACGACTCTCGCTTTCGTCGCCGCCGCAAGTCTGCCGCCCTTGATGGTGGAGAGATGTTTGCGCACCACATTCATCGCCGAGATCGGCGCGCCCGAAGCGAGCAGCATTTCGCTGAGCGCAATATCGTCTTCGAGGCTCAGCCCCTCCGGAGGAGCGGGCAGCAGCGCCGAGCCGCCGCCGCAGATCAACGCGATCACCAGATCGTCTTCGGTCAACCGGTTCACCGTTTCGGTCAACCGCTTGGCCGCCGCGAGCCCCGCAGCGTCAGGCACCGGGTGGGCTGCTTCGACGATCTCGATGAAGCGCGTTTCGCAGCCATAGCCGTATCGGGTGACCACTAGGCCCTCGAGCGGTCCATCCCATGCACTTTCGAGCGCCCGCGCCATCTGAGCCGCACCCTTGCCGGCGCCAATCACGACGGTTCTTCCCTTCGGTTTCTCCGGCAGGTGCGATTTGATGCCGGTCAGCGGATCGGCGGCGCGAACCGCCGCGTCGAACAAGCTTTTCAGGAAATCGCGGGGGGCGGTTATCGTCATCGTTGGTCTCTGCTGCCTCAAGGTGTCGATCATGATGGGGACTGTCGGCGCATCGGCGTGGCGGCGTCAAGGCCGAAGATGCGGTGATCTGACAGCAGTGACGCAGAGTCTCGCCATTGAAAGAGGCGAACGAATAGAAAGCATTAACCATCCTCCCGTAGACAACATATAGGATCAAAGGAAACCTGTGTTCGATGGCCACTGAAACGACCCGCCGCCCCGCTGCCTCTCACGAAGGCAAGGTTATTGCCTTTCCCTCCGCAACCGGAACTGCCAATGTCGAGCGCTGCGCTCGGGAACTCGGCCGCCGGCATGGCGCGAACGCGATCGAATTCTGGAAGGCCGAGTGCCGCAGGCTTGCCGATCAGCTTCTAGCGGCGGGAATGCCGGAGAGCCTTGTCGGTCAGCGGGTGATGGAGTTTCAGCAAGATGTCCAGATCGAACTAGTCCTCAGCCATCAGAGGCAGGCCGTTGCCAAATCGCAGAAACGCTGATTCATCGGGTTTGATCCGACGCGTCTGACCAGCAATCTCATGCATTGAGCATGCCGTCCGGATCGACCTCGACGGCATGAGGAACTTCCGCCCGGATGTGGAGTTGATGTTGTCGATTGACAGCATTGATGCCGCGGGAGCCTTCTCGAATGTCGAACAAATCCAACTTCTTCTCTTCCTTCGCAACCGCCGTCGCCGAGCTGTCGGGAAGGCCGTTCACCTTTATCGCAGCTCTGATGCTCGTCCTCGTCTGGGCAGTGTCCGGGCCATATTTCGATTATTCCGAAACGTGGCAGCTCGTGATCAACACGACGACCACCATCATCACCTTTCTGATGGTGTTTGTGTTGCAGAACAGCCAGAACCGTGACGGAAAGGCTTTGCAGGCCAAGCTTGACGAGCTCATTCTGACGAGTCAGGCCGCCAATAAATTTGTCGGCATCGAAAAGCTCGACGAGGGCGAGCTCAGGGAAATGAGCAAGACGCTTGCAGAAAAGGCCGAAAGCGTCGAGGAGAAGGCGGATGAGAAATCGGACGAGAAATCCGGCGCAGAGGCAACGTCCGGTTAGAGGCGCCCATCTCCTCACACTCGCTTCGCCGAAATCTGGTCTTGATGTTGCTGCCGCATCTCTTCAATGGCGTCGGCATCTTTCTTCTCGGCTGCAATCCAATGGTTTCCTGCCTCGCTTGATCGGATTAGTTCGTCGAGCTTGGCATGGAGTGCCTTCATGTCCCGATTTTGGGAGTGCTGCAGCAGCAGCAAAATAAGGAATGTGACGAGCGTGCCCACCATGTTGGTCAGCAGAAACCACTGCCGGGGAAAGGAAAATCTTAAACCGACTGCCGTCCATAGAGTTATGAACCCAATCAGCGCGACAGGAACCACACGGTGCCCTGCCCATGAAACGGCGAGGTCGGAAATCAGTCGAAAGCGCCAGCGCATATGGCTCTCCACAGTCCCATAAAGGAAGATGGAGCAGATCGTAGCCGTGTCCATCACCAGGCGTGTGGCGATTATTCAGATGCGCTTTGGCGTTTCACGTCTTCATACGCTCCTCTACCGGCTTTAGCGTGACGTGCGTGCTTTTAGTCAGGCTGACTGCCGAGCCGAGGACTGGGGCGCGCCGTTGAGATCGCGCCCCCCTCAGTTAGAGGCGGGATGTGACGACGAGATCTTCCTCTGCGTCGCGTTGCGATCCTCCCAGAGCCGCAGCCGCAGCGGCTATGAAGGCGCCGACCAGAAGCGACAAGGATCCCAGCAATGCCGTGGCCGAGGCGGCTTTTCGTGCCTCGTCGGCAGCCTTCTGCGTGGCGGCCTTAGCGTCGTCAATACGCTTCAGCACAGCATCCACGCGGGCGCGTGCATCGGTTTCGGAGAGACCGGTCCGCGCAGAGACGATGGTGGCAAGATAGGCCTTGTCCTCATCTGGAACTTGCCCTTCGGCAGCGCCATTGAGGAGGATGCGGGAGACTTCCGACGTTGCCGCAGCATCGTTGGATGTCGCTGCCGCACGCGCCTGGTCAGGGCGTAGCAATGCGTCGGTAAAATAGGCGGTGGAAAGATCCAGCGGCGAGGTTGACGACGTTGCTGCTGCCGTACCGGCGGCCGCGGCGGTCGAGCCTACGGCTTGCGCGGCCGATCCTACCGCCTGTGCACCGGCGCCGGCGAGCGACGTCAGCGACGACGCAAGGAATCCGGCGACGAAGATGGTTGCCAGAGCCCAGCTTAGGAAACCATGCGCGGTGTCGCGGAAGAAAACCTCGTCGGTGTGGACGGCGGCCCATTTTGTGCGCAAGCGGCCGGTTACATAGCCTCCGAGCGCGGAGGAGAGCCATTGCACGAGAACAAGCCAGATCGCCGCTGTGATACCGAGCGTGCCGAGCGAGCTGCTTTGTCCTGACCAGGGCGACACCATCGTCAACCCAAGCCCGGATCCCAGAAGAAGAAGGATGAGGGTTACTCCGATGGCGGCGGCCGCGCCACCGAAGATGGGTCCCCATGTCATGGCGGATTTGGAGGATTCGACCGGAGCAGCAACCTCTCCGGAACCTGTCATTGAAACCGACATGATCCGTTCCTATCGCATAAACAGGGCCAAAAGAATGATGATAGGCAGTGGAACGCCAAGCAGCCAGAGTAGAATACCGCGACCCATGAGAGACCTCCTGTCAAAGGCGACGTTACGTGGTTGATGCCACACAACTTTTAAGCACGGTGTTTGTTCCCGGCTGGTGGGAGCGGTCGGTTTGAAGTGCGCGGTTCCTGTCAATCGCGCGGCAGCATTTGAAGGAGCAGCAGATTGCCGGAGCGGTTGCCGCATCCTTGGCATTGAAGGCGTTTGGCCAGACTGGCGAGAGACAGGTTCTGGCCGCAGCGCCGGGCAATATCCCGTCGGTCGATAAACATCTGGCGGCGACATGCGCGGCAACGGCCGTAAATGACGAACCACTCCGGTAACGTCGCCAATGTTGCCTCTTCGATTTCGACTGCGTGGCGATCAGGGGGCGCGAGGCCGATACCGCGACGATGTCTCATGGTCCTTCAAAACGTGTTGTCCGTTCACAGGCCATGCCGCGGCTCACGCCTTTATCTCTCAGGGCAAGCTGCAGTCTGAGATGATGGCAATCCAGCAGCAGCGTCGTAATGGCGGCGCGGACGTCCCCTTGGTGAAAAGCGACAACTGCGTCGACTTCTCCTTTCAACGTTTCTTCTGCCAATTTCTCGGCTGCCTGCGGACGCACGACCTCGATCTCCTTCAGAGCTTCCAATCCGATTTTCACCTGCCGCCTCGCCGATGTTCCTATTATGTTCTCATTGGCTTCCGAGTCAAGAATGAAGGGCGTTTCCGAGAACCGTTCGCTCATCATCCGAGGCGGTGCGCGACGCAGGAACGTTCGTGTACGTTTTCGAACTGAAACAATCTCCAGAGGCTTTTGTTTGCTGCCTATCGGCAATGAAGCAGCGAGGAGGAAATCCAATGCTTCTGAGAATGATGGCAGTAGCAGCAATCACGATTGGCCTGGCAACGTCGGCAATGGCGCAATCAGGTGGAGGCTCGGGATCGGGCAGCGGCAGCAGCGGCGGAGTTTCAGGTTCCGGCAGCGGCACCATGTCTGGTTCGGATGCTAGCGGTTCCGGCAACACCAACTCCAGCGGTGCCGGCGCAAATAAGACTACCGGCGCCGGTGCGACCGGTGCGAACGGATCCGGCGGCGATCCGAACGACTGCCAGCGCCAGCAGGCCGGCGGCACCGGCAACCCGGCTCCCACATCCGGCGATAGCTCGACACAACCCGATGCGGCAAATGCATGCCAGTGAAAGCTCGAGCCGCTTCGTCGACTTGCCCCGGAAGTCAGCATCGCTTCCGGGGCATGCGTCGGGTGCTTTCTGGTAATGCCGCCGGATTAGCCGGCGATACCCCCGGTCTGGCATCCTAATTTATAAAGGCGGGCAGAATTTTCGCGACTGAAGCTGATGTCCGTCGAGGAGAGCGCCTATATTTTCAGGTGTAAAGTGATTTCGGGGAGATGAGCTCGGGAAATGCTCCCGTATTCTCGAAGGAGGGGCTCTCGCTTACCGACCGCAGCGGAATGGGAGAAGTATTTCATGAGCAGATTTCGCGCATCTTTAACAGCCGCAGCCATTTTTGTGACGGTCATTGCCTCAGCGTGCTCGACGCCGCCGAATTCATATGGCTCGGCATCGGGGTATCAGCCGGGCGATTCGATGAACCCGGCCTGCGCCGACGGCTTCCGACCCGGCGATGGGCGTTCGTGCAGCTATTAGGGCCTGCGCCGCTTCAAATCTGATGCGGGCATACTGAATCCCATATCGAGCCCTCCGGCGGCATGAGCGAGGGCGAATCCTGTCACTCGCTGCCCACATGAAGAATTTTGGTTCTGCAATGGTTGGCGGTTTGCCGAAGCGGAACCCTTATCGCTCGTCTCCGTTCCTCTTTCCTAACGACAGGAGGAATAAGCCATGGATTGGAACCGCGTCGAAGGTAATTGGAAGCAGATGAAAGGCAAGGTCAAGGAGCAGTGGGGCAAGCTGACGGACGACGATCTTGACGTCATCAACGGCAAGCGCGATCAGCTCGAAGGCAAGATCCAGGAGCGGTACGGCTACGAGAAAGACCGGACGCGCAGAGACATCGATGATTGGTATAATCGCCAGACCTGGTAAGTCGCTTTATCGGAGAACGGATCGGTAACTCGGCACGCCCAACTTAATGGGCGTGCCATTTTCACATATTATCGGACATGCCGGCGGCAAGGCAGCAGCGCCGTCCGCGCCGCGTCGATAGCCGGTCGCCGCCGGCTGACTGCCCGTGGGCGCTTGCTCTGTCGCCTGTACACAGCATGAACACTAATGGCCGGCTCGAGCACCACCCGCGAGCACACAAGCTGCGCGTCGGCTGGTGTTCTCTATGAGCGGGCAGTCGTTCATCGGAGGTTAATGCTTATTAACCCAGAATCGCAGCCTGAAAGGATGCGCCGATGAAGATGCTTTTTTCCTCACTTGCAGCCATTGTCTTGTCTGCATCTTTCGCCCTGCCGCTAAGCGCCACGCCGATTGTCGTGCCAAAAGCGGTAGCAATGCACGCCGCCGACATCGATCTGGTCCATTATCGTCGCCACGGTAATGGACATGCGTATGGCCACTGGAAGAAACACCGGTACGCTTACCGCGACTGCCGGTATTACGGCTCGTGCTATCGTCCGCGATATTACGGCCACCGCGACTATTACGGCTATCGCGACGATTATCCCTATCGTCGTAGATCAGGTGTGACGGTGTATTTCGATTTTTAGTCGCCAGTGCCAGGGCCCAAAAAGCGCGCCGCCGGCCTCACCTGCCGGCGCGCGACAACCTGGCCGCCCGGCATTGCACCGCTTGATGGCGAATCTCGTTGAGCGGTTCGTTCACACTTGCCATCGATGCCGAGCTCACGACTGCGCGAAATTATGATTTCCCTTTAAACGCTTCCGAACATACGTCCAACACGAGGCATAGAAGGCGTCATGTTTGGAGTCTTCACCACTAGGTGCGTTATCGACGACGCTTTCTGATGTGTTCTTCGAGAAGTAACTGCCTGCCTTCGGATTTCTCAACAAAGACAGATATCTCTAGAAATGGCTCCCCGGGCCGGATTCGAACCGGCGACCTGTCGATTAACAGTCGAATGCTCTACCGCTGAGCTACCAGGGATCACTGCTTGGCGCGGTGTGAGTGGGCTAATACAAATGCTTGCCCGATTTGCCAAGCGGTTTTTTCAAAAAAATGAAATGAACTTGTATTTGGACGGTCTGCGCCCATCTCTGGGAAATGACAAATAGTAACGATCGCCAAGAGACAAGGGGCAACGAGAAGCGCAGAAGGCGGGCAGGGCGCTTCGGTATCGACCACGTAAACCACAGGCTTGTGCTCGGCTCTTTCAGCATCGGCATGCCGCGCTCACGCATCGGGCGGATGGCAATCGGCACGGCCCTCGTTTTCTGTGGATTGCTGGGTTTCCTGCCGGTCCTTGGTTTCTGGATGCTGCCGCTCGGCCTCCTTGTGCTCTCGCATGATCTTTCCATCGCCCGGAGGCTTCGGCGCCGGCTCGCAGTCTGGTGGCACAGGCGAGGAAAGCCGGCCGGGTAGCGCGGTCGCCGGAGGCGCCCTGCGGAACCGTGGATCGTTTGCTGCATTGGTGGTTTGGAGCTGAAACGCGCCGCGATGGTCGGGTGAGGATATGAAGCCATTTTTTGTTGCAGTCCTGTCGGTGGCGGCAATTCTCTCAGCCACATCAGCCGAGGCCCAAGCCGTAGACAGCCGCGGTTTTGACGCAGGCGGTATCTGCCGCCGCCCCGAAGGCTGCGTCATCGATCAAGGCCAAGGTGGCTATAACGGGCCTCGCAACTATCGCAATTTTAACGGCCGTAACGAGCGTGACGGCAGGAACGACCGTGGTCGGGACGATCGCCGCTTCCGTTCCCAGAACAGGACCTCGCTTGAGAGCGTTGGTATTATCGTTGGCTGATCACGCAGGCCCGGTCGTCGAGTTCGATCTGCATGCATCCGGATGAATGCGATTCTAATTCGATCTCAGTTCGCTTTCCTCGAAAATCCCGCCATGGCCAGGATCGAGTTCGGTTGCCATCAGCAGACTGCAGGTGGCAAGAAGCAGAACGAGTTTCAGTCCGTGGACGACCATCGAGACCGGTTGTCGACGGGCCGGTGAGACCCGCGATGGCGCGATATAATACCGGTAATAGAAGTGTGGATCGTCCGTTTCCAGAAGGTTCTGGTAGACATGTGGCGGAATGTTCGCATGTCTCACCGGCGCGGAACCGGCGAACTTTACGTGGAGATCCCGGGTCTCGGCATCATATGCCGCACGTCCCTGCCTTTCTTTGAGGGCAGCCCATTCCATCGCAGCTCCTATCCCTCCCACGGCGATAAGATGGCGGGCAGGCGCTCTAAGTCAAGTTGGGAATTTGTTCGAATGCCGCCGGTGGTTCTTCGTGTCCCGAGTGGCAGGCAATTCACCAGGATCGGCTGGCGTCGAAATCTTCGCACTCTTCCGCGGTCATCTGGCGGTGAACAAACTTGCCGTCGACGACCTTGCGCATCACGTGGCCGGTGATCGGCATCTTCGTGTTGATGTCGGTGACAGGTTCGGTAACGAGGGCATAGCCCCACTCGTCTTCCTTGCCTCCGTTCACATAGATCATCGAGATGCGTTTGAGCGTGGCGAGCAGTGAAAAGAAGATGTCTTTGGCGGTCCCGCCGAATGTCGCGTCGTGCATGATTTCTCCCCAGAAGATGGGGATCAACCAAATCGGTTCGCATTACAATCGTAACTATTTGGGGTGATGCCGAAGGGCCGGACTTTTATTGGTATGTAGTTAACCGGCTATCATCATCCAAGCATAGAGCCGGTCACGCAGGATTGTCCGCAAACGCCTAGTCGGAATGAAAAAAGGATCACATTCAGAATGAAAGGTCTTGCGCTCATTCTAGAGCTGGTCTAAATCGCGGCCACCACACGATATTTTTCGATGTCGGTCACAGGTGAGGCCTCGTGGCGGAGTGGTGACGCAGAGGACTGCAAATCCTTGTACCCCGGTTCAATTCCGGGCGAGGCCTCCAATATTTTCTCACCACATCGGGAAGCAGTTGATTTTGCTGTGCTTTTTCATTGGTGTGGCAGTTTGGACTTGAACCGTTCCGCCACACCAAAAAGCAGGTGTGGCAGTCTGTTCCCCGTTCACCCTTCTGCGGCCTCAGCATCGTCGACGATTGCGAGCAGCTTCGTACCGACGCCGTCCCAGTTAATTCGGGCGACAGTCTGGCGCGCCAAGCGGGCGCGATCGGCGTTTCGCGTGTAGATCTTTGAGGTCTTTCCGTCACGCCAGCCGAACATCGCTTCGAGCATGCTGTCCGTCGCCTCGTTGTGTGCGACGTCGTTTGCTAGCCCTTTGCGGACCGAGTGCGCCGTCAGATGCGGGAGGCCGGCCTGACGGAACCAATCCGAGATCCTGTTCCCAAGCCCCTTGATCGAGAATGGCTTGCCGAATTCGGTCACCAGGTACGTCAGAGCCGTCACCTTGTGCATGGCGAGCACCGATTCGAGGATCGGGTGAATGGCGATCTCGATATCGTAGGGCTTGCGGTTTCGGTTCTTGAAGAGGCGCAGCTTGAACATGTCCTTGCGGCGATGCTGCGGGCCGAGCTGGGAAACGTCGGAGACGCGGAAGCCGGTGAACATGAGGATAGCGAGGCCAAGAACGGCCTTCGAGCGAATTCCGTGGTGCTCGATATATTGTGCGAGGTCCTGGGGCGAAGCTGTTGCATGGCCGTCGGTATGGATCGCGAAGGGATCGACCAATCTGGCGACATTCGGGACGATGTTCTTTCCGTCCTTCTTCGTGTCGAAGACCTGGCGAAGCACCTTCAGGCGCTCATCGGCCGCGAAGGGAGTTTCCTTTTTCCGATCGCGCAGCACCTCGATATTGTGGTGATCCATGTGTGGCAACGGCATGTCGCCGAACTGGAGCTTTCCGCCGTGCTTCACCGGCTCGATCCACATCGCCTCCATAATGCGGCGCCGAGCCTCCTGCGTCGAAACGTCGAGTGTCTTGAAGGCCTCGGACCGCATGTATTCCATGCAGAGCCAGCGGAAGGTGTTGGGCTTGACGATCGATGAAATCGTTTTGGCGGTGTTTGCTTCACCATCTGCAGGGAGGGCTGCGTTCCTCGCCTTCCAATAGGCTTTTGAGAATTCTTCGCTGTTAATGTCGTCGGGAAGTCTGCAGATGCGCTTGCCGTCGATGCGCAAGTAGTATCGCACCGTCAGGTGTCGGCTCTTGTTCTTTTCGACATAGGGTAGATCGATATTCGCCACGTCGTTCATGCGGACGCCCTCCAGATGTCGCCATCGTCAGCGTCCTTTTCTCCCTTGCCTAGTGGCAAGCCGTCCTCGGGCCATTCCGACATCGATGCCTCAATCTCGGAAACGAGCCAGACCTTGCGGCTATGCCAGATCCTCGGCTTAGGAAGAAAGCCTTCTGCGACCATTAGGTCAACTGAATTCACGCTGAAGCCGATCGCGAGCGCGACTTCAGCCCTATTAAGGCCTAGCCGCGGGACAATGCGGCTGATCGCTTTCGGGGCGTGGCTCATCGGATGCGGCCCTCCGCCTCGACACACATCAGTTTCGCCGCCAGCAGCGAGCCAGAGCGGCACGGAGAGGAAGAGATGATGCTGCGGCCATCCGCCCAGAAACGGGCGCCACAGGAGAACCTCAGGTCAGCCAGCGGGAAGGTGGCTTCTGCGGGAGACATCTTCAGTTCGGCGGCGTCGCCGCCGCAGACCGGGCAGCGGTGTTGAGAACTCAGTTTGTCGATGTAGGCACGTGTGTTAGCCATGCGAAATCCTCCTGGCGGTCGCAGCGAGCCGCTGGAGCGCGTGGATGATCTCGGGCATGGTCATCGTCGCAGGATCCTTCGGCTGCGCACGGGCGAGCCTCCTCATGGCGAGGCGCATTGCTATTTCGTCCGCAAAAGGGTCGCGCTTCGTTTCGGCTTTGTTGGCGAACGACGTCATGGCTCCACCGCCTGCGCCGACTTCCAGAGAATCGGCTGTTGATCGCGAGGAATGCGATGGGCGCCTCGGGCCATCGGGTGCTTCGGGTAACCGTCCTTGGTCAGGCCGAGGCAGACCAGGTCGACGAGGTGATGACGGGCGCGGGCGATGAACCATGCGTCCCGATCCA
Source organism: Rhizobium sp. CBN3 (assembly GCF_030518245.1). NCBI lineage: Bacteria > Pseudomonadati > Pseudomonadota > Alphaproteobacteria > Hyphomicrobiales > Rhizobiaceae > Rhizobium > Rhizobium sp. CBN3. The sequence continues at coordinate 142,890 of NZ_JAULSE010000010.1, read as the reverse complement.
TATGGCATCCGTCTCTGCCCCATGCGGCGAGAACCGGCTTGTTCGTGTGGCGGGCGATGATGAAGGCGCCGTCGATGTAGCGGGTATTATCGGCGCTGATCGGTGAAGCGTGGGCCATCATCTCCTTCGGCGAGGAGGAGCGGAAGTCGAAGAGGTTGACGATCAGAATGCCACCATAGCCCCAGAGCTTGGCAAAATGGATCAGCGCCAGCACTGTCGGGTCGTTCTTGCTATGGTCAGCGCGCGACGGGTTCAGCATGCAGACGACGAGGATCGGGAGAGTATTGTCCCAGATGCGGCGCAGCTCCGGGCGGTAGAGCGGTTCGGGCTCGCCTGAGAGGACTGCCGACATAGTCATGGCCGCGGCAGGCTTGGCATCCGATGGGAAAAGGTCCGTCTGCATCAGAACAGGCTCCCTTGTGCGGATACCGGCTGCGCCGGCAGTTCCGGGGCGACGATCTTGCGCGGGCGCCAATCGAAGAAGCCGAGGGCGCCCTTGACCGGGATCGGATCGGCAAGGATCTGCTGGTCTGCCAGCACGAAGCCGTATTTTCCGAAAAACCACGGGCTGGAATGGCGCATGGTCACGTCGACTATGCGGGCGACGCCGATGATGGCGCCGAAGGTGAGGTTCGAAGGATCGACCTCAAGCAAGCGATGAGCGTTCGAGGGCGCCGCATATTCCGACACGACTTCTTCATAATCGGCGAAATCGTTGTCATAGTTGCGCTTGTTGAAGGCGCTGGCGTGAATGCAGACCATGCCGCGCTGGGTGGTGTTCCACTTGCGGTTCTCGATATCCTTCCAGCCATTGACGATCGCGTGCGCCCATGGCTGGCGGGTGGATAGGGCGAGATCGGGAAGATCGGCGATGCTGCCGGAATAGATCGTGGTCATCGCGAAACCTTTTTGACGGCGGCCTTCAGTGAGGACCAAAGAACGCAGCTGAAGTTGAATTTGGTTTCGAGCTCGGCCTGGTGCTCATCGCCGAGGCGCACATATGTCGCGTGCGCGATCTTGCTGTGGTCGTCGTCGCGTGACGATGCATACGTGCAATGACCCCAGACTTTATCCGTGCTGCTCCACTTCGAGCAGTTCTCGCACCGCTTGCGAGGAGGATGCTCAGTCATCGGCGCTGACCTCCTGAAACATATGAGGCAGAGCAGCATGAACGGCCTGTGCCATTCTCTCGGCCTTGGCTTGATCGAACCAATCGTCGGTGCGCAAGCTGCTTTCGCAATCGATCCAGAAGCGGCGCCCGCGTGACGCCGGGATGATGGATTTCAATGCCTGTTCGACATTCTCCGGGCCGAGGCCTCCCGCATAGCCGATGAAGCTCTTGGCTTTAATGCATGTTGCATCCGGCGTGGACCATGTCGTTTCGGCGATACCTTGGCCGCCGCTGCGATCCTGCAGCAGGTGAATGCCCGGAACCGCTGGGAAATCGCTTTCGCGCCACTGCATCACGACAGGCTTCCCGATGTGCACGCTGAAACGCCAGAGGTTTAGGATGGCTTTTTCATCTGCCTCGGCAGAGTTAACCTGCACGCGGCCGACATCGCTGAAATCGATGATGTCGCACAACTCCGCCCATTCCCGATCATGCACCATGCGGGCATATCGACCGCAAAGGTGATAGGCGAAATCACCGGCTTTGGCCTCGCTCATCAGTCGCTTGATGATATCGCGCTTCGGATAGCGCGGTGACTGATCTACCTTGGGGGAGCGGAGGATCGCGAACTCAAGACCGCTATAGCCAGTCTTGAGGATATACTTGCGAAGCATCGCCTTGATCCACATCGGATCCGTCTTGGCGTCGACGCCGGTCATGGTGAGAACTGGAAGCGTCATTCGGGTGCCTCCGCTGTTTCCGCGGTGAGGGCGGCGCGAGCGCCGTTCTCGATACAGTAAAGCTGCAGAAGCTCGTCGACCACGGTGGCGTCGCCGGCATACCAGCGCTGTCCCAGCTCGGTTAGATGCTCTTCAAACTGACGCAGCATCTCGGCGGTGCCCGGGTCGCGTGGCATGCTTCTGCGAGCGCTCGCCAGCAAGCCGCGATAATCGACGCGCAAGCCGGTGTGTTCCGGTCCGAGCGTAACTTGTGCCTGCGGCGCAGGGTTGGCCCGGCGATACGTGACAAGCTCGCGGGCCAATCGCCCGGCATCATCCGCCCGCAGCTTCGCCCACTGCTCAAGTTCCTCATCTGTTACGGCAGCTCGCGTCACGACTTGCTGCGAAGGCGATGCTTCCTTGATATGGTAGCCATGGCCGTGGGCCACGTTCCACTTGCGCGCCCGGTTGATTGCCATCTTGCGATTGACCGCCTCATTGAGGTCGGCGCCGAAGCGATGAGCGAGGCGATATAGGATGATGACGATATCGGCGGCCTCGACCACGGCTTCGGGATCATTGTCATCGATCGCCAAAGCCATCAGCAATTCGGTCATTTCCTTGTTGGCGCGCGCGGCGACGGAAATATTGCTGCCAGCCTCGCCGAAGGTTGCTGTGATCCATTCGTTGATGCTGGTCTGCGTTTCCCCGTCGGCGTCGCCGAAGGTGATGTCCTTCATCGCAAAGAAGCGCGCTGCGCCTCTATCGAGATCGTGCGCGACCAGGTGCCATTGCGGCTCCGGATGCCAGTCGGTTGGGCCAAACTCGATGCGGATCGGTAGAACCTGCCGCAGGGAGGTCTCGCCTCGCCAATTCTTGTAGGTGAAGGACAAGGTCCGGGGCAAAGGGGACCGGGCGGGGTCGTTCGTCATCACGGGTTCAGGCATGACTTTCTCCTCACACGCGCATCGGCATGATCACGATCAGGTTTTCGGGATTGCCGCCGTTGGTGCGCAGCACGGCCGGAGCTCCGGTTTCGGTGAGCGACATGGTGATGATGTCACCGGGCAGGTTGGCGAGCGCATCGGCGATGTATTTGGCGTTGAAGCCGATATCGATGGTGGCCTCACCTTCGTAGGCGACCTCGTCTTCGCCGTCGCCGGCGTCCGGGTTTGACACCTTGAGGCGCAGCTGCTGGTCGGCGAAGGAGAAGGCGACGGCGCGGCCGCGTTCACCGGAGACGGTGGCGACGCGGTCGACGGCAGACGCCATCGCCTTCGAACCGATCGTCGCAACCATGGTGGCATCGGTCGGGATGATGCGCTGATAATCCGGGAAGGTGCCGTCGATGAGCTTCGTCATCAGGATCGAAGATCCTCCGACGAAGCGGACGACCGTGTCCGTGACCATCAGCTCGATATCGCCGGCATCCGGCAGGATCTTCGGAAGAACGCGCACGGTGTTGCGCGGGATGATGACGCCTTTGAAGCTTCCTCCGATCTCGGCCTGCGTCAGCCGTTTCACCAGGCGGTGACCATCGGTGGCGACGAAGGTCGCGTCCTCGCTGCCGGCGGACTGATGGAGGAATATGCCCTGGAGATAGTGGCGTGTCTCCTCGGTCGACATGGCATGGCCGCAGGCGCCGATCGCGCGGTCAAGCTCATCGGCCGGGATGGTGACACGGACCGCATCGGCCGGCATCTTCATCTCGGGGAAATCGGATGCCGGCAGCACCTGCAGGCTGAATTTCGAACGACCGGATTTCAGCAGGATGCTGCCGAGCTTGCCGTCCTTCGGCCGCTCGATCGAAGCCTCGGCACCATCCGGCAGCTTCCGGACGATATCGGCGAAGAGCCCCGCCGGGACAGTGAATGCCTCGAAGTCCGGATCGATGACGATCGCCTTGAAATAGGTCTTTGCCTCGATATCGAGATTCGTCAGCCGCGCCACAAGCCGATCTTCCTCGCGCTCGATCAGCACATTCTGCAGGATCGGTATGGTGCTGCGTTTTTCGACGACACTGCCGACAAGGGCGAGCGCGGAAAGCAGGGCGGACTTTTCAGCCTTGAACATTTGTAACCTCGCGATTGGCGAAACGCAGAAGAACGTCCGCGTGGCACTGCTCGTCAGCTGCGCACCAGCACGCGAGATTGCGGCCGCGGAGCGATTGCGTGACGTGCTGATGGATTGCTTCATCGCGGGCGAGACAGGCCGCGAAGCGACGAACTGCATCGCTGTTGTCGGTCGCGACGTAGCCGAGATGGTGGAACTTCCATCCCCAACGGCTGAGCGATTTGCGGTCGACCGGTCCGCCGACGACGTATGGATTGCCGAAGGCAGACGGGCGCGCGACGTTGACGGCATCGAGGCCGTTCGTGGAGCGCGACAGGGCTTGAAGATCAAACCCTGTCTGCCGCGACAGTTGAAGGCGGACCGGCTGTGTCATGGTCAGGCCTGCATCTCCGGCGCGCCCTGGAAATAGGGCAGGCCGGTGTCGGCGCCGGCGCGTTCCATGTCGCGCACCACCTGCTCGGTGATGTGAACGTCGGGGCGATAGAGCTGGCAGATCCAGAATAGCTTGCCGCTCGACAGGCGATAGCGCAGGCGGACCGGGATGCGGGTCTGCTCGCCCCGGAAGAAGGGCGGGACCGACAGGATGAACATGCCCGGCACGTCAAGCTTGTTGCCGGCCGTGTCACGGTGCTCTTCCTCGAAGTTGATCTGCGCTGCGCCCGACTGCAGGTTGACGACGTTTTTGACCTTCATCTCGGAGGCGACCTGCAGGCCGCGCGAAAGCGAGACGAGCTCGTTCGGGAAAGCGACGCGGAAGGAGAATTTATGCCGCCAGTCTTCCTCTTCCATCGTATCGGGCGAGGCGAGATCGGCGATGTGATCTTCGATGAATTCGGCGAACTTCAGCTGCTCGAGCGGTTCGCCGTTGATCTTGATCCATGCCTTCCAGCTGTCCGACAGCGGGAATTCGTAGTGAATGCGATGCTCGCCGTTGTCGGCCGCGCCGCCATTGGTCTTGTCGTGATAGTCGATCACGGCCGTGAGCGACGGCTTCTTCCAATCGGTATCGGCGAAGATGACCGAATGCTCGGTCTTGTGCCGCTCGACCAGGTCAACGAAGCTTTCGAGCGTCAGAACCTTGGCGGTACCGGACTTGCGCAGCGGGGCGATCCGCCATTCCTCGACGAGGGTCTTGACGCTGCGCGCGACGCCTTCTTCCGGATCGAGGACGAACGGCACCTCGCGCGGCAGGCCGGGAACATCAGCCGGTGTATTAAGGAAATCGAGCTTGACGCCATTCTTTTTCGCGAGCGCCGCGACGGCATTGACGGATGTTTCGGATAGCTGATCCATGGTTTTTCCTCAGGTTGAAGGGGTTACTGCTGCGACCGGTCGATCACTCGGGGACCGGGGAACATGTCGTGCTGCTGGGGATGCTCAGTCGACAGCTTGCCGCCCTCGATGGCCCAGTAGATGCTGGACTTGCGCGGGATCTTCGGGAGCTTCGGCGGAGGGATGTCGGCGGTGACTTCGACGACGCCATTCTTGATCACGAAGTTGAGGACGAGCGAGACCTGCCCCTTGAAAGTGGCCTTCGGCTGCTCATTGGAGTGCTCGAGAAGCTTTTCGACGACGGCCTCAACCTTCTCCGTCATCTCCTGATTGAGTTCGCCTCGTTCGAGCATGCCAACGAGGGCCTGCGCATCGCGTATTGTCTGCATGGTTTGCCCTTTCAAAGAAAACCGGTCGAATGATCAGCGCCACTCGGGCGCAAAGGGAATGTCGTCGTCGAGATCTCTGCTGAAGCTGCCGGCCGGCGCGCCGCCGCCGTAGCTGTTGGTGCGGCTGGACGGGCTGCCATAATCGTCGCTGCCTTCGGGCGGCGGCGCTCGGCCGCTGCCCTGCCGGTCGAGCATCAGCAGCTTGCTGTCGAAGCCGGAGAGGACGATCTCGGTGGCATAGCGATCCTGCCCCTGCTGGTCCTGCCATTTGCGAGTCTTGATCGAGCCCTCGATCAGCACCTTGGCGCCCTTTTTGATGTACTTTTCGGCGACGTCGCAAAGGCCTTCGTTGAAGACGACGATGCGGTGCCACTCGGTCGCTTCCTTGCGATCGCCGGTGTGCTTGTCGCGCCAGGTCTCCGACGTGGCGAGGTTGAAGCTGACGATCGGCCTGCCGTCCTGCGTGCGGCGGGTTTCCGGGTCGGCGCCGAGATGGCCGATGAGCGTTGCGCGGTTCATGGATCCGGCCATGTCGTTCCTACCTGATGCTGGAGCGGCCGGTGGCGCGCTGAAAAAATTCGATGAAGGCGACTTCGGCCTTGGCCGGTGCCCATGGATGCAGCGAGCCGATCGTCTGCGGGGTCGGGACCCGCGGGAAATCAGCCGCGGCCTGTTCGCCGAAGAGGGTGATCGCCTCGGCCCGAGTCATTCGGATGTTCATCATCTGCAGGGCTGCGCGCGTCTGCTTCGTCCAGGCGTCGGGCGTCTGCATGCCGGCGGCCTGATAGATCGCCAGATCCCACGCGCTCTTGATGTTGCGGATGATGAGGTCGAGATCGGTGCCGGACTTGACGTGCATCAGCTGCTCGGCCGGGCGGCTCTGGCCGTCGATGAAGAGCTGATGGCCGTCGCGCAGCAGGAAGAGACCGGCAAGGCGCAGGTCTCGCGTCTCGCGTTCGATCGCCTGCGCGCCCTGGACGGCGTGCTGGGCGGCCGAGAGCGCATAAGCGCCCTCATGCCGCCCGCCGAAGCGTGCCTGTTTCGACAGTGTCGATGCCATCAGCCCGAAATCAACGGCGTCGGGATCGACCAGGCCGATATCAATGCGGCGTCCGGGGCCGAGATTGGCGAAGATCGGATCCTTGGTGAGACGAACGGCAATCATGCGCCCGGTACCCATTTCCGGCCGGCGCGGCGAGCAGCGAGATATGGACGCCACTGCGGCCAGGTGTCTTCAATGGCGGCCCGGTCACGCCTCACCCATGCCAGCATGAATTCGATCGCGTCGAAGGCGCCCTTCCTTCCAGGCGAAACGAAGTGATTGGCGAATTCGACGGCGATGGTCATCTCTGCGAGCAGGGCGGCCTCGCGGTCATAAATGGCATAGTCGCGCAGGCGGTTGCTGACGAGCCACAAGACCAGGAAGAGCGCGGCAAGAGCCCAGCCGACGACGGCGGCGATGGCGGTGGCGTCCATCAGACGCGCGCCTGCCAGGCGATCTGCTGTTCTGTCTTCGTCAGCCCGTAATAGGTCGAAACGCCGGCTGCGAGCAGGGACAGAAGAGCTATCGCCCAGGCAAAGCTGCAGATCAGAGCGACGAGCCAGAAGGGCGGCCGCGGGCGCAAGGCGACATGAATGACGGGCAGCGGTTCGACCCGTGCGCCGAAGGGCGTGAAATGATCCATGGGAAAACCCTCTCATCGGTTTCGCAATGGCCGCGCCCGAGGGGTGACGGGCGGGCCATGACGAAGCCGATCGCGGGTCAGGCGATGCGGCGCGTCGAGAGGCGGTCGGCGAGGTTCTTTGCTTCGAGCTGGTAGCGGCCGATCTGGCGGGCGGTGAAGCCTTCGTCGCGAAGGTCTTCATAGGTGCAGCCCGGATGGGCGCGCATGAAGGACGCCATTTCGCCGGCAATGTCGCGACCGATGACGGCGCGGGCAGTTTCAGTAGTGGGAAGAGAGACGCGCATTGATGGGCTCCAGAATTGAGACCACCGTAATGTGCATTACGCACGTTAAACTGTCAATCATAATGTGCAAAAAGCACATCGCCACCCAGTGCGAGTGGCGATGTGCGTTTTGATTTCAAGTGGTTAGAGAATCACTCTCGTGTAACCGCGTAGGCAACGCGGCCAATAATGGCAACGATATCGTCGTCACCGGTGCCTTCCTCAATGGATATCGGAACTTGGAAACGAGGGTCGTCGCTCTCCGGCAGCAACCAGTATTTCCCCTCCTGATCCATGTGAAGAAGCTTCACCGTATGTTCGGCCTCTCCACTCGATCGGCGCCTCTCGACGATGTAGCGTTTGCCTGGGATCGGCTGCTCCTGCGTTTCCTCGACATTGGTGAACACGAGAACGGTCCGTTCGGGATATCGCTTGTTCATAGACGGCCCCCTGGTCTCGCCTGCATACAGCTGGAAAGGCGCATACTCTGGATCGTCAGGCACATAGACTGGATACTGCGAGTGTTCATCCCACTCCCATGTTTCCTCGAAGACGCCCGCCTGGATGTGCGCGGCGACGGTCACCCTGCGCAAGCCCGGGACATTTGCTGTCGTCTCTCCCGGGCCGGCGCCTTCCCCAGTCAGAAGCCAGGCCTCGCTGACCCTGAAGGCCTTGGCATATGCGCCGGCAGCTCGCGATATGCCTCGGGTGCCGTTTTCGTGCTGCGCATAGACGTTGTAGTTCCAGCCGAAGAAGCTTGCCGCTTTCTTGGCTTCGTCAAATCCACGAGCGATACGAGCCTTTTCCAGGCGCTTCGCCGGTTCCGGTCTGTCGTCATATTCCATGGTGTGCATTTTGCACGAAATCAGTGTGCGTTTCGCCTTGACAGTTTGGTGTGCGTTATGCACATTAAGGAGTATGGAAGACACTCTTGACATTCGATCGCTCCGGGAAAAGCTTGGTTGGACGCAAGACCGTCTTGCCGATTATCTCGGCGTTGACAGGTCAAGCGTGTCCAGGATGGAAAACGGCCAATCGCCGAGCGGTCCTGTGGAGCGTCTCCTCTCTGTGCTCAAAAAGGAGGCCGCCCAATGATGGTGACTTCCGCACCGATGTTCTCCCAGCGCCGCCCTCACTCGGCGCAACTCCCGACCGGCGCGCGGTTCTCCAGGCGCGTCGGTCGGCTTTTCTTGAGCAGGGTAGGGAAGCGGTCATCCCGCGTGGCTCATACCCACGAGATCGCAGGTTCAAATCCTGCCCCTGCAACCAGTTTCGTTCGTCTTGCATGCGGACCTCCGTAAGCCGGACCGCGTCAGCTCTCTGACGCCTCGCCACCATTGCTAACGACCGATCGCCCCCGCGCCAACGAAGTTCGGGGCCGAAAAACTTCGTTGACTTTTTCGAGGGGAAAACCATGCGCGCATCGCACGAACATCAGCAGGGCCGGCTCAAGGCCGCGACGCGCGCCGTCGTCACCCAGGCGGGAACCGCGGCGCAGCTCGCGTCGGGAACCCGGGTCAGCGAAAGCCAGATCAACAAATATGTCGGCCCGGCCTATCCCGATTTCATGCCGCTCGACGTGGTGCTGGACGCCGAGCTTCTGGCCGGCGCGCCGATCATCACACAGGCGCTCGCTTCGATCCAGGGCTATCGGCTCGTTCCGGTCGACGGCGCTGTTTCCGCGCCGATCGGCGTCAAGGACACGGTGCGGCTGCTCGAGGGTCTGATGCATGTCGTCAGCGCCATTCATGCGGCCGTCGCCGACGAGCATGTCGACGAAGGCGAGAAGCGCGAAATCGAACGCAAGCTCAGCACGCACCTGATGGAAGTGCAGGACGTGCTTGCCCGCGTGCGCACGGTGGAGGGCTGAGACGATGATATCGCAAAGACGCCAGCTTCGCATCTTGCCGCAGGAATTGGACGCAATCGCCGCAAAACACGGGATCGGCCTGCATACCGGCGCATCCGTTGCCACCCATGAATGCCCGGAATGCCGTCGCGTTCTCGCGATCGCAGAGGTGATCGAACGCTATTGCGCCCATTGCGGCAACATCGCTCCCCGTGAGGTGAACCTCTGATGGATCACGGTGGGCCGAAACAGAAATCCGATCGCGACCGCATCCGCCAGAAGCGCGGCGCGGCCAACAAGGAAATCGCCAAGGCGGCGCGCCGTTTGGTCAAGGCGTGGTTCGATGGCGCGCATGGCGTCACCTGCATCGCTGCGCTCGCAGATGCGGTGAAAAAGGCGGACGCGTGATGAACAACAAGCCTAGCGTCTGGACAGACGAGCGTATCGATCTCGCAGAGCGGATGTGGAAAGACGGCAAGACCGCTACTGCGATTGCAGCCCGGCTTCCCGGTATCAGCCGCAATGCCGTGCTCGGGGTCATGAACCGCCATCGCGAGCGATTTCCCCTGCGCGGCGCGAAAGCTGGCCAGCCGAAGGCTCCGCGCGTTCCCAAGCCGAAAGCTGAAAAGTCGGCCAAGACCGCAAAGCCGTCCGGCGGTTCGACGCTGAATTTCAGGGCGACGAAGCCGTCGGCGATGCTCTCCAGTCTCGGCGTCCGCGTCCAGGCGCCGAAGCCGTCGTCGGCGCAGCCGTTCCCGCATCGTGGCGCGGCCCTCCATGGGGGGGCGCCCGGCGGCATCCTATTCGTCGACCTGACGTCGCGCCAGTGCGCCTGGCCGCTTACCGATTTCGGGGATGCCGACGGGCCGGACATGCCGTGCTGCGGTCTGCCGCGCCGGGGTGGCGACCAGCCGAACAGCGCCTATTGCGCGGGCCATGCCGCGGCTTCCAGGGGTGAGGGGCGATAGGATGGACTACGGCTCTTTCCTTCACGCGAAAATCCAGATGGCGCCGCAAGGCGGCTTCGTCGTCTCCGATGAGGAAATCAATCCGATCCTGCTGCCGCACCACAAGGCCATCATCAAATGGGCGTGCCTTGGCGGGCGGCGCGCCATCTTCGCCGCCTTCGGTCTCGGCAAGACCGTCATGCAGATCGAGCTCTTGCGCATCATCACCGCCCGCTTCGGCGGGCGCGGGCTGATCGTCCTGCCGCTCGGCGTGCGCATCGAGTTCCGGCGCGACTGCGAGATGCTGGCGACTGGCATCCATGACAAGATCACAGATGCGCAGCGCGCCGAGCTTTATGCCTGGCAGAAAGGCCATCCCGATCGCATCCCGTCGCTCACCTTTATCCGCTCGATCGGCGAGGCTGGCGAGACCGGCCTTTACATGGCGAACTACGAGACGGTTCGTGAAGGCAAGCTCGATCCCCGCCTCTTCATGGCGGCAAGCCTCGACGAGGCGGCCTGCCTTCGCGGCTTCGGCGGTTCGAAAACCTTCCGCGAGTTCATGCGGCTCTTCGACGGCATCCCCTACAAGTTCGTGGCGACGGCGACGCCGAGCCCGAACGAATTCATCGAGATGCTCGCCTATTCTGCATTCCTCGAGATCATGGATGTCGGGCAGGCAAAGACGAGGTTCTTCAAACGCAACAGCGAGAAGGCCGACACGCTGACGATCCACCCGCACAAGGAGCGCGAGTTCTGGCTGTGGGTGGCGAGCTGGGGCCTGTTCGTCGAGAAGCCGTCGGATCTCGGCTTCTCCGATGAAGGTTATGACCTGCCGGAGATGATCGTCAACTGGCACGAGCTGCCGTCCGATCACGCCAAGGCCGGCCTGGAGCGGAACGGACAGGGCAGGCTGCTGCGCAATGCCGCCGCATCGCTGCCGGACGCCGCCCGCGAAAAGCGTGACAGCATCGATGCCCGCATCGCCAAGATGATGGAGATAAGGGCTGAAGATCCGGATGCACACCGGCTGATCTGGCATGACCTTGAGGCTGAGCGGGCGGCGATCGAGAAGGCTATTCCAGGCATTGCGACCGTCTATGGTTCGCAGGATCTCGAAGCGCGCGAGCGGACGATGGTCGCCTTTTCGAACGGCGAGCTGCCGGAGATGGCCGGCAAGCCCGACATGATCGGGTCGGGCGGCAATTACCAGCGATACTGCTCTTGGGCGATCTTCCTCGGCATCAACTGCAAATTCAACAGCTTCATCCAGGCCGTTCATCGCCTCCAAAGATTCCTGCAGGCGCATACCGTGCGGATCGACCTCATCTACACCGAGGCCGAGCGGCCGGCGCGCGACAACATGCAGGCCAAGTGGCGGCGCCACAACGAACAGAGGGCGATCATGACCGGTCTCATCAAGGAATATGGCCTGTCGGCCGCCGCCATGGCTTCCAGCCTGCAGCGCGCCATGGGCGTCGAGCGGATTGAGGTGAAGGGCGAGGGCTATCGGCTGGTCAATAGCGACTGCGTTCTCGAATGCCAGCGGATGGCGGCCGACAGCGTCGACCTGATCGTCACCTCGATCCCCTTCTCGACGCAGTACGAATATTCGCCGAACTATGCCGATTTCGGCCATACCGACGATAATGATCATTTCTGGCAGCAGATGGATTTCCTGATCCCCGAGCTGCTGCGCATTCTTTCGCCAGGCCGGATCGCAGCGATCCATGTCAAGGACCGGATCGTGCCGGGCGGCATGACCGGGCTCGGCTTTCAGACCGTCTATCCCTTTTCCGACGATTGCGTTGCCCGCTTCAAGAAGCACGGCTTCGCCTTCCTGTCGCGCAAGACCATCACCACCGATGTCGTTCGCGAGAACAACCAGACCTACAGGCTCGGCTGGTCCGAGCAATGCAAGGATGGCTCGCGCATGGGCAACGGCATGCCGGAATATCTGCTGATCTTCCGCAAGCCACCGTCGGATGCTTCGAACGGTTATGCCGACCGGCCGGTGAAGAAGGCCAAGCGCAAGCATGTCGCCGAGACAGGTGAGTGGGAAAATCCGGAAGGTTATTCCCGCGCCCGCTGGCAGCTGGATGCTCACGGCTTCATGCCGTCGTCGGGCAACCGGCTGCTGATGCCGGAAGAGCTGTTCGGCCTCGATGCGAGGCAGATCTTCCGGCTCTGGAAAGAGTACCAGCTCGAGACAGTCTATGATTTCGAGCATCACGTGAAGATCGCCGAAGCGCTGGAAGAGCGCGGCATGCTGCCATCGACCTTCATGCTGCTGCCGCCGCACTCGAAGCATGACGACGTCTGGACCGATGTCACCCGCATGCTGTCGATGAACACGCTGCAGGCCGGCGCCGGTCGCGAGCTTCACCTCTGCCCGCTGCAGTTCGACATCGTTGACCGTGCGATCCTGCAATACAGCGAGCCCGGCGAAACCGTGTTCGATCCCTTCGGCGGGTTGATGACGGTGCCTTACCGGGCCTTGGAATTCGGCCGGAATGGTGAGGCTGTCGAACTCAACCCAGCCTATTTCCTCGACGGCTGCAAATATGTCGAGGCTAAAGCGCGGGCCAAGGCCATGCCGAGCCTCTTCGACCTGATGGGGGCACCTGCCGACCTCGCGGAGGCGGCCGAGTGACCGAGCCCGTGCGCCTCTTCATCGTGACCGACGACCCGGCCCGGGCCTGCCTTGCAGTGATGTCCTGCAGCCTCGCCGATTGCCCGCCCTTCGTGCGCATCCTGACTGAGGCGGACGACATCCGTGCGATCCCGGAAAAGGCGCGCTGCATCGGTCAATGGTTTGCCTGGTCGGACCGGCGGCCTGACGAGGCGCAGATGGCGTGGGAGTTTCGCAGGGGCGCCGGCGATATCGAGGGTATCAGCCTCGCCTTCTTTGCACGCATCGATGAATGGAACGAGAAGCGCCGCGCGGCCGAGTCGAAGATCCTTGCTGAGGCTGTGGCCGAACTTTCAGACGGGCCGCTGATCCCCTTCTCCGAAATCGCCAATGCGCAGGCGGCGGCTCACGCGGTCAAGGGCGACAAGGTTGCAATCTTCCCCAAACAATCGAGGTGGCATTGATGGATACGATCCTGTTCGGCTCCCAGCCGGTGGCCGTGACGCGCGAAAGCCTGATGGCAATGCCGCCGCACCAGCGCAGCGAATGCCTGGCGCTGCTGCGCGAGACCGGCAAGAGCGAATTGACGATCGGCACCATGCTCGGGATCGGCACCGGCGTCGTCAGCCGGCTGCTCGAAGCGCGGCACCTCTATAGCATCCCGAGGGCGGTGGAAGAGCGGGTCGCGCCGGAAGAGATCCCCTCCGCCGTGCTGGAAAAGGTCGATATCAGCCGCAACGGCCTGCTGCTGTTGCGCCGCATCGGCCGCGAACGGCAAGGCTGGACGGCCGGCAAGGAGCGGGTTTCGCAGGAAACCGGCCTCAACGAGACGGCGCTGGAGCGGGCGATGAGCGAAGTGCTCGACAAAGGATTGGCCGTCAGGCTCGGCGTTCATGGCCGCGGGCAGGCGCCCTGCTACTGCGTGACGCCGATGGGCCGGGTGCTGCTGACGCAGGCGGCGTCTGCGGCCAAGGCGGAGGCATGATGGATGCTCTCCGATTCGATCCGCATCCTTCGTCAGAGCAAGGAACAGGAAGCCGGCAAAGTCGGCGAGGCGCTCATTCTGCGCGGCTTCGAGATCGAGGCCCGCAACATGGAAGAGCGGCTGCAGCAGATCACCGGCCGCCCGCACGTTCCGCTGGACGGCAATCTCGTCAGCCAGCCGGAAGCCGAGGCGGTGCAGCCATGAAACAGGAGCGCACCCGCATCCTGCTCGTCGTCGCGCCCTCGAAATTCGAGTGCTTCAAGACCGTAGAGGCCTTCGGGCTGAACATGCTGCATGTCGGCGAAATGCGCTTCGTCTGCAATCCATATCACCTGCGCGGCTGGAGCCGCGCCACGCCCTTCATTGCACTCCACCGCGAGCGCTGGCCCGAGGCGCTCGACAAGGTCCTGGACGCGCTGACGATCGGCGGGCAGCTGCGGATCGCCAGCGATCGCGATCTCGATCATCTCCGGGAAAAGGCGAGGGCCTGATGCTGGACAGAGCGGATCCGCGACGGGCCACCTCTTCCGCAATGAGTGGGAAGATCGACGATCGCCAAGCCTTGGCAGCGATCGTTCTCTGGAATTCCGGGCAGTTCGACACCTTCGACATCGGCAAGCTGCTCGACGTCGGCGAGGACGCGGTGTGCCGTACGTTGAATGCGGCGCGGCACATCTCGAAAGCGGGAGTGGGCCAACAATGACCGTCATGCCGACGCTGTTTGATGGCATGTCCATCGACGACATACATGAATTTGCGGAACGCAAGGGCTGGGGCGAGCCGATCATTTTCGACAGCTTCGCCGGCGGGGGCGGGGCCAGCGAAGGCATAAAGCAGGCGCTCGGCCGATCGCCCGACTTTGCGATCAACCACAGCAAGCCAGCGCTGATGCTGCATGAGGCCAACCACGGCGAGACGGTCCACCTTTCGGAAAACGTCTATAAGGTCGATCCGCTCAACCACTTCTACGGCCGGCATGTCGGCCTCGCCTGGTTCAGCCCGGACTGCAAGCATTTTTCCAAAGCCAAGGGTGGCAAGCCGGTCGAACGAAATATTCGCGATCTCTGCTGGATCATCCCCGGCTGGATCGAACGCATCCAGAGCAGCGGCGGCAAGGTTGACGTCGTGATCATGGAGAACGTCGAGGAATTCTGGGATTACGGCCCGCTGATCACGACGCCCAAGGGGCTGATGCCAGATCCCGAGCGCAAGGGCCAGACGCGCCAGAAATGGTGCAAGGCGCTGCGCAAGCTCGGCGGCCGCATCGAAAAGCGCGAGCTGCGGGCCTGCGACTACGGCGCCGGTACGATCCGCAAGCGGCTTTTCATCATCATCCGTTTCGATGGCCAGCCCATCGTCTGGCCGGAGCCGACGCATGGCGCACCCGACGATCGCGACGTGATCGCTGGCCGGAAACTTCCATGGGTGACGGCGGCTGACAATATCGACTGGTCGTTGCCTTGCCCTTCGATCTTTGACACGTCTGAACAGATCAAGGCGATGTTCGGGCTGAAGGCGATCCGGCCGTTGGCTGTCAACACGCTTGCCAGGGTAGCGCGCGGCGTCAGCCGGTATGTGCTGATGGCCTCACGGCCGTTCCTCGTCAATCTGACGCATGGCGCGCGGCTTGAGAGCGTCGATCGGCCGACCAATGTCATCACTGGCGCGCATCGCGGCGAAAAGGCTCTTGTCTCGCCAATCGTCACTGCCGCCCAGCACGGCGGGTCTGTTAGGCCCTCGACCGTGCCGCTGCACACGATCGCCGCGAGCAGGAAAGACCAGAACGGCATGGCGGCGGCATTCGTGGCGCAGCACAACAACGACAAGCGCCGTGAGGGCGGTGTCAATCCTGGCAGACCGGCGGACATGCCGTTGTCGACAGCCACTGCCAGCGGGTCTCAGCAGGGAGTGATCGCGGCTCACCTGATGAGCATGAAGGGATCCGATCGTCGCGATAGCGACGCTCTGACCCCGCACCCCACGATCCTGGCGGCTGCCAATCACTCGGCCGTCGTCGCCCCGGTCGTTTCCAAGATGTACGGAAAGTCGGACGCGCAGAGGGCTGACGAGCCAGCCCATACATTCGGCGCGCGCGAAAAGTTCACGGCGGTCGCGCCGCACATCATGACAATGCGCAATTCCGGCAAACCTTACAACGAGGTGGATAAGCCGGTTCATGTCATCACTGCCGGCGGCGCGGGGCTGACCATGGTATCGCCGCACCTCCATGCCTATTACGGCTCTGATCAGGATACGCCGGAAACCGAGCCTTTCCACACGCTGACGACCAAGCCGAGATTCGGCCATGTGGAAGCCGTCGTCGATATTCCTCCTTTCACCGAAGAGCAGGCCGCGAGGGCACGAGAAGTCGCCGATTTTATGCGGGCGCATGGACTCTGGGACGAACGGGAATTTGTCACCTTCGAGGTCGACGGCATCACGCTCGTCATCGTCGATATAGGCATGCGCATGCTGACGCCGCGGGAGCTGTACAACGCGCAGGGCTTCCCGAGAGATTACGTGATCGACGGCGGCTGGGCCGCGCCGGAGAGCGGGGGCGAACCGGAGTGGGTGCCGTTCTCGAAAAGTCTGCAGGTCTCGTGCGTCGGCAATTCTGTCTCGCCGCCCGTCGCTAAGGCGTTGGTTGCCGCAAACTGCAACCACCTGGTCGCCACCGAAAGGAAGGTGGCGGCATGAGCAGCCGTTTCGACCAGCCCACACTATTCGGCGGCGGCCCGCGCCTCGTTTATGACGAGGCTGTCGAGCTGACGTTGCAGTCCATGCAGGCCTACGGGCCGGCGCATGACCATTGGGTTTTCGCTTTCTCGGGTGGAAAGGACAGTTGGTCGACGGTCACTGTGATTCTCCACTTGATCGAGGTCGGTAGACTTCCGCGGCCGAGATCAATCTCGGTTCTGTACGCTGACACTCGTATGGAGCTTACGCCCCTTTCGATATCGGCCAATCTTCTCTTTGATCGCCTTAGAGCCATTGGCATCTATTGCGAAGTGGTAATGGCGCCGCTCGACAAGCGGTTTTATGTTTACATGCTCGGCCGCGGCATTCCGCCACCGAACAATAATACGCTGCGTTGGTGCACCCGCCAGATCAAGGTCGATCCGATGACGGCAGCGCTGGAGCGTCGCATCGGTGAGCTGGATGGCTCCATTCTGATGATTACCGGTGTCCGGCAGGGTGAAAGTGCCATTCGTGACGGTCGCATCGCCATGTCGTGCGGCAAGGATGGCGCCGAATGCGGGCAGGGCTGGTATCAGCAGGTGCTTCCAGAAGCCAAGGGAATTCGCGGCAGGATCGCAACACTTGCGCCGCTCCTGCACTGGCGGGTCTGCAATGTCTTTGACTGGCTGAAAATCTATGCGCCGATGGCAGAATACGGCGCATGGGAAACATCCATGGTCGCCGACGCCTATGGCGGCGAGGAGGCCGAAGAGATCAATGCCCGCACCGGCTGCATAGGCTGCGCGCTTGCCGCCAAGGATCTCGGCCTGGAGACCGTCATCCGCATCCTGCGCTGGTCTTATCTCGCGCCGCTGCTTGGTCTTAAGCCGCTTTATCGTTGGCTTCGGCTTCCGCAGAACCGTCTGCGCAAATCAGGTGTCGAGCGGCTGAAGGACGGGAGCATCGCCGCCAATCCGCAGCGCATGGGACCATTGACGCTCGAGGCCCGCCTCTACGCGCTCGATCGGGTGCTCGCCATTCAGGCCGAATGCAACGAGGCTGCGATCCGTCTCGGCCGGCCGCTGGTCGACATCCTTAATCCGGAAGAAGAGGCGAGGATCCGGGAATTGATCGCGCTCAAGACTTGGCCGGACAAGTGGGATGGTGATGAACCCCGCGCCGACACGCCCCTCGACGCCGTCTTCGCCGACGGTTCCGTGCAGCCGCTGCTGGTGTGAGGGTCACATGAGCAATCCGATCATCGATGAATTCGTAGAGCGCGCCCAAAGCGTCACGGTCGCCGAAGCGGTCGACCGGCTCGGCCTGCAGATCAAACGCGGCGACAAAGGACAGCCTTGCCCCCATTGCGGCGGTAAGGATCGGTTCTCGGTAAATCTGGTCAAGGGAGCTTGGAACTGCCGTGGCTGCAACATTGGCGGGCGCACCGGCATCGGCCTGGTCGGCTTCGCCAACGGCCTCGATCTCAGCCGGCGCGCCGAATTCCTCGACGCCTGCGCAACCGCCCTTGGCGAACCGCTGCCCGACGATGCCGAGCGCGAGACGGATGAAGAGCGCGCGGCGCGGCTGGAGCGGATGGCGAAGGCGAAGGCCGAGCGTGAGGCGAAGGAAGCGGCGCGACAGGAAGAGCAGAACCGGCATCGCCAGCGTGAGATCGATAAGGCGCGCGGTATCTATCTCCATGCCACGATCGCGCCGCATGCCGAAGATCGGCCGCTGCGGGAATATCTGAGGCTTCGCGCCGGCTTCGAGATGGCGGACGCTGTTTTTGAATGCCTGCGCTTCAACCCGCGTCTCAGCTACTGGCATGGCCTCGACGATTTCGGGCGGCCGATATCGATCTATTCCGGCTATGCGATGGTGGCGCCCTTCGTCGATCTCGCCGGCAAGATCATCGGCAGCCACTCGACATGGATCGACCTCGGCCGTGCACCGAAGTTTCGCCCTGATCTCGGCATGGACGAGAAGGGCGAGCGGCTGCCGACCAAGAAGATGCGCGGCGCCAAGAGCGGCGGGCTGATCCCGGTCTGCGGCGACATGAGCGCGCGGCGCTGGCTGGGCGGCGAAGGAATCGAGACCGTGGCTGCTGTTGCCGGTTACGAGCGTTTCGATCCCGGCACCTTCTATTTCGCGGCGGGCGATCTCGGCAATCTTGCAGGGCCGGCCGATCGCGGCGCCGGCAAGAGTGAGACGCATGTCGCGGCCAATGGCCAGAAGGTGAGGGTCTATTCCCATCCGAAGCCAGGCCAGGATGCGTCCGATGCCGTCCAGGTGCCGGATCACGTCACCGGCCTCGTGCTGCTCGCCGATGGCGACAGCGAATTTCTTTTTACCGCGGCCGCGATGACCCGGGCAAAAGCCCGGCTGTCTCGCCCCGGCCGAGCGATCAATATCTGGTGGCCTCCGCAGGGCGCGGATTTCGCCAGCCTGCTTTCTGGAAAGGCATAGGGCGTGCTTGACAATGTATCGACTGAAATGCCGGATGGCCTCAAAGAGATCATCCAGGCTGCCATGGTGCAGCGAGGCGAACTCGACCCCGAAACCCCACCCGTCGCAGATGACCATGCCGAAACTCTCGACGATGGCGCAGCGCCGCCCGACGATGGCGATACCCTTAAGCAGGCGCTCGAATATTGCGCCGGTCTCGACCATTCCGATACGGACAACGGTAAGAGACTGCTGAAGCACTTCGGTGACGATCTGCTTGTCGTCAGCCAGGAGAAGGCGAAGGCTGCGCTTTATGCCGTCTGGACTGGCACCCATTGGGATATCGCCAATGGCGGCCCGAAATCACTGGCGATCGTCCAGCAGCTCGGCGACCGCATCATGCTGGAGCGGCACTACATCAAGCCGACCCAGAAGGAACAGGAGGCGATCGATGCTGGAAAGGCAGCGGCCGATGCCGAAGCGGCCGGTGAGGAGATCGATGTCACCAAGCGGCGGCTGATCGCCAGCCGCGAGAAGGCGCTCGATGCCTTTTCCAAACGCGTGAAGCGCCGGCTCGATCATGCGGTATCATCGAAGAACGTCGCTCGCATGAACGCGGCGCTCGCCTGTGCTGCGCCGCATATCATCCGCTCGCCCGACGATCTGAACGCCGATCGCATGCGCTTTGCCGTGCACAATGCCACGATCAGCTTTCAGTCACGGATGGAGCGACGAAAGAACCCCAAATTTGTCAGCCCGGCCGAGACGCCAAATGTGCCGGAAACGGTCGACGTCTGCATCGAGGCGGATGTGAAGGTTCATCGCGGCCATCGGCGTGAGGATCTTATCACCCATGTCGTGCCGGTCGACTACCAGCCTAAGGCAAAGTGCCCCCGGTGGATGAGATTCCTCGAGACGATGCTGCCGGATGCCGATGTTCGCCGGCTGGTGCAAGTATCGTCAGGCCTCGGCCTGGTCGGGCTGACGGTGCAGAAGCTGTTCTTTCACTATGGCGACGGCGCCAATGGTAAATCCGTCTACATGGAAACGCTATGCCGGCTGCTGGGAGAGGTGGCGGTCACCCTGCCGGCTACGAGCTTGATCGGCGAGAGCGGATCCTCTGGCGGTGCCTCGCCCGACCTTGCCCGACTGCTCGGTCGCCGGCTGCTGCGCGTCAAGGAGCTGCCAGAAGGCGAGGATTTGAAGGAGAACCTGGTCAAGGAGCTGACTGGTGGCGAGACGATCACGGCGCGCGACCTGTTTCAGGGCTATATGGATTTCGATCCGATCTTCGTCGTTCAGATGAGCGGGAACGGTTATCCCCGCATCACCGGCAATGACGACGGCATATGGCGACGCATGGCCGTCGTACATTGGCCGGTGAAGGTGCCGGAGGCCGAGCGGAGGCCGTTTGACGAGATGATCGCATATTTCCGACAGGAGTATCCCGGCATCCTTAACTGGCTGATCGAGGGTGTGCGCATCTATCTGCGCGAGGGCCTGGTCATTCCCGAGGCGGTCAAGGCTGCGACGCAGGACTACCGTGACGATATGGACCGAACGTCGGCCTTCGTGGCGCGCTGTGTGGTCAAGGAGGATGACGCGCCGCCGCTGCAGTCGAAATTCCTCTATGCGGCCTATTGCCGGTTCACCGAGGACGAAGGCGGCAAGCCTATGAACGTCACGGCCTTTGGGCGGGCGATGTCGAAGAAATTCAAAAAGGAGACGTCCGGCAACGTCTTCTATCTCGGCATCCGCCTTCGAGACGTGCCACAGCCTCGTCACGACGACATTCCGCAGCCGCCACCCGGTCGCTTCGACGACGACGCGCCTTTGCCGGAGGTGTACGAATGATCCCCGCAACCCCACCCGTGCCATCGCTAACGCTCCAAAGCCGGATAGTTCGGATAGTTTTTCGGAGGTTTCTGGAGAGTTTACGGAGGGGTGAGGGGAGGAAAATCAATGCCTTGGATAGTTCGGATAGTTTTTGCGCGCCTATACGCGTGAAAAAGCGGGGGAAAGGGGTTTCAATAAAATACTCCCTTAATGCGAGATAACTATCCGAACTATCTAACCACCTGAATAATAACAATAAAACTATCCAAACAACTATCCAAACAACTATCCAAACTATCCAAAGGCTGAGAGTGATGAAAAAGGTATCTATTGAACAGCTGTTGAATTGGGCTTTCACACAAGAGCTGTGCAAGGTTGGTGCGCCAATGGCTGATACCGGACGGGGCTTCAGCGTCGCCTGGAACATGATGAGCGAGGTTGCGGCGTTGGGAACGCTGATCGACCGCAATCCGAACGTCTATGGCGTCATCCCGGATTACGTCTCGGCGGCAACCGATCCACATCCCGATGCGGTGAAGGTCGGCGACGCCGTCCGCGCCATGCAGGAGTTCGGCAGCTTCGATTATAGCGGCGACGGCGTCTGGAACCCATTCCCGGAGTGGAACGACGATCTCGGCCTGATCGCGGCGGAGGTCGCCAGCGTCGACGAGACGCTGAGGCTGAAGGGCGAGCGACTGAACGGCCGCCATGTCGTCAATCTCGTCACCCGGCACGCCATCCTCGGCCGTGGGCCGGATTGGACGGCCGAGCAGCCGACGGTGAGGATGGTGATGAAGTCGGGCAAGCCGGCATGGTTCGTCGCCAAGAAGGGCCGGGATGCGCTCAACCGGATCTATCACTACGAGGCCGACGGCTTTGACAAGAAGAAACAGCGCCCGATGAAGGGCGCCTACCGCAAACACGAGCTTTCCACCTCGATCCGTGGCGCAATTCTCTCCCGATTGGACTGGCAGCTCTGGCAGGACGCGCTCCATCACCTCCATAACGACCTCTCAGGCCGCCTCAAGGCGAATGATTTGCTGCCTTTTTCCCCGGATAGGGCGCCATGGGCGCGCCTTCAAATTCGGCAGACATCTTCACAAGTCATTGAAAACGGCTGAGAAAATATTCGAAACCGCATCTTGAGATGCGGCACGCGCTTGACTACCCTAAGAACACTGAAAAAGGTTCAAAAAACCCGCTAGGCGATGGCCCGGCGGGTTTCGCATTTCTGGAGGCTGCGATGTGACCGCCGAGCTTCATATCGATGCCAGCGAGATCCTGCAGCTTTCCCGCGCGATTAACAATCTGCCGGGCCAGATCAAGGCAAAGGCCATGGCCAGCGCCATGCGCCGCATGCGCGACATGGCCCGGACACGGATCGTCAAGCGCAGTGCCGAGCGTACCGATCTTCCGACCCGCAAGGTGGCCGCGCTCACCAAGGCGTTCTTCAACGCTGGCGGCAACACGATCGATGTGGTCGAAAAGTCAGGATGGATTTCGCTCTACGATCTGGGCGCGACCCAGAACGCAAAGGGGGTGAAGGTCAGGGCGCGCGGATCATATCGATCGGCCTTCATCGCCGAGATGGAGAGCGGTCACCGCGGCGTCATGAAGCGTGTCGGAAAGAAGCGGCTGCCGATCAGAGAGTTGTTCGGGCCGAACCCCGCGCACGACGTGACCAATAACCCTGAGGAATTCCTCAAGGTCCTGTCGGAACTGATCGAGGATCACCTCGCCCCGCGCGTCCTCCACGAGATCGACCGCCTCCTGCCCCGATAGGCGGGGGGGCGACCGCGAGGGGTCGGGGGGGGTACCCCCCCGGGTCAAGGGACCGTATGGACGATCCTGCCGCCTGCGGGCCGGGGCGACCCCGAAATCTGGCCAGTCTGAGAGTAAAACTGAAGCCTAAAACTTCTAAAACTGGCTAAAGGATTAAAGGTCGAGCTTTAGGCGATGGAAGTTTCGAAAAGCGAGTTCGCGGCGATGATCAATGTTTCGCCCGGGCGAGTTTCACAGTTCATTGCGGCGGGTCAGATCAGCGCTGCAGCCATCGTCGGTACCGGCCAGCGCGCCAAGATCAATGTCGATCGTGCGAAGGCTGATCTGCGGCTCAGCCTCGATGTGTCGCAGCGTCTCGGCAACGGCATCGACACAAGGCTCGATGCGGAACAGGAAATCTCGGTTCCGCCGCAACAGTCGCCGACTGGTACGGTAACGCTGCCCATCGCGGGCGGCCTTGATCATGAGATCAAGCAGCAGAAGCTGGAGCAGATCCGGCGTGTTAACCGCAACGCTGCCATCGCCGATGCGCAGTCGCGCGGCCAGTTGATCGAGACGGAACAGTCGCGGGCCGAGATGACCCGCATCGCGGCCGGCATGCTGCAGGTTTTCGAGGGCGGGTTGACCGACCTGGCGTCCGCCGTCGCGGCGGAATTCAAACTGCCGCAGCGCGACGTCCTGCATTTGCTGCGGAAGCAGTTCCGCCAGATCCGGGCAACCGCCGCTCGGCAGATGAAGACGATGTCGATCGAGATGCCGGAGACGGCGTCTGTCGAGATCGCCGCCGAGGATATCGAGAGCCTGAACTGACATGACTTCAGTCATCGTCGACACCGCCAACGCGCAGCGCGTCGGCTATGACGTCATGGCTCAGGTTCTGACGCCGCCGCCCGAGGTCGACTACCTCGGATGGGCCGAGCAGAATATCATCTTCTCCGAGCGTGAGAGCCCCTATCCGGGGCCTTACAATCGGAACCTTTTCGCCTATTTCGATGAGGTTCTTCGGGCGCTTTCGCCGGAAGACCCTTGCCGCGTCGTGACGATCGCGAAGTCGGCACAGATCGGCGGTACCGTTGTCGCCAATATTTTTACCGGCGGCTCGATCGATATGGACCCGGGGGATTTCCTCTACGTCCATCCGACCGAAAATAACGCGCAACGCTGGAGCAAGATGAAGCTTGCTCCCATGCTTCGCAATACGACATCGCTCGCCAAGCTGTTCCCGATGAAGAACAGGGACGGCCTCGATTCCGTGCTCTACAAGGAGCGCGTCGACGGCCGCGGCGCCATTCAGATTTCCGGCGCAAACTCGCCGGCGTCGCTGTCGCAGGTGACGATGAAACGACAGGTCCAGGATGACCTGTCAAAGTGGGAGAACAATTCCGGCGGCGATCCGGAAACGCAGGCAGACAGCCGGTCTCGCGCGCACGAGTTCGCGAAGATCCTCAAGATCTCGACGCCGCTCGTCATGCCGGGCTGCAGGATCACGAGGAACTTCGAAGACGGCAGCCAGGAATACCCGTATGTGCCTTGCCCGCACTGCGATCATTTCCAGGTGCTGGAATGGCAAAACATGCTGGCGAACCTCGATGAGGACAAGCCAGAGAACGCCCATTTCACATGCGTCGAGTGCGGTTGCGAAATCCTGGAGCATCATCGGCCGCAGATGATGCGCCGCCTCGAGTTCCGGGCTCACAATCCGAAGGCAAAGCGACAGCACCGATCGTTCTACATCTGGTCGGCCTATTCGGTCCTTCAGAGCTGGGAGCGTATTGCTCGAGAGTGGTTGAGTGCCAGAGGCGACCCCGCCTCGGAGCAAACATTCCTCAACGATACAGTCGGCATCGCCTATGTGACGGCCGGCGAGGCGCCGCCCTGGGAGGTTCTCAGAGATCGCGGCGCGAGATCGGAAGAGGCGCGCGGCCGCATCCCGACTGGCGGACTGATCCTGACCCTTGGCATCGACTGCCAACAGGACCGCGTCGAATGGCAGCTCGTCGCTTTCGGAAGGGAATATCGGCGCTGGGTTGTCGACTGCGGCGTCATCCCTGGCCACATCTCCGACAAGACCTGCCAGGAGCGGCTGGACGCGCTGACGGTGCAGACCTGGCCGAACCGATATGGGCAGAAGATCGCACCCGACAAGGTCGCGATCGATGGCAATGCCTACACTGAGGAAGTCTGGGAGTGGGCAAAACGGCACCCTGCCTCGCGCGTCGTCATGGTCCGCGGCAGCAATACCGAGAGCGCGCCACTGACGGCGCGGGTGAAGAAGGAACGGAACAACCGGACGGGCAAGCTGCTCAAATATTCCCGGCGGTTCTATAACTTCAACGCGAGCATCCTGAAGATGGCGCTATATCGCAACGTCTCGAAGGAAGATCCTCTCGATCGCGGCTATGTCGGTTTCCCGACCGGCCTCGAAGACGAATATTACCGCCAGCTCACGGCCGAGCGACGTGTTCCGAAGAAGCGGAAAGACGGCTTCACGGAATACAAGTGGGAGAAGGATCCTGCTCAGGCCAACGAAATGCTGGACACTATGAACCAGGCAGAGGTCGCCGCGATCCTCTACGGGGTCCGAGGCCTTCCCGACCGGATATGGGACCGCCTCGAGCTGGAGCGGGAAACGCATCCGCCTGACGCTCAACTCGACTTTGAGGACGGCCTTTTCGGGGTCGTGCGAACGGTCGCAGTAGCCGCCACAGACACGGCTGAAAATGCCCCAACTCCGCCGGCGGCGAAGAAAACGGAAACCGAGAACCGATGGAAGAAACGACGGTAAAGCCTCGCGTCCGTGTGAAGGCTGGCACCAGCGCTGGCTATCTGCGCGATACGCCGTCGGGCGTCATTGCCTCGCGGCCAGCTTCGCTTCGCGAGCATCGGGACGAGGTGCGTCGTGTCTGGTGGCGGGCCGCCGGTCTCGCAATAGACCTGCTACACAATAGCGGACGTCTTCGCGGGGCGGTCGACCAGATTATCGCGGATACCGTCGGTGTCGAGCTGACGCTCAACCCACAGCCAGATCTGTCGCGGTTCGGTTATGATCAGGCCGAGGCGACCGAGTGGGTGAGATTGGTCAAGGCGCGATTTAAGGCTTGGGCTTGGAATGCCTGCGAGTGTGATTTCCGGGGGAAATTCACGATCCCTCAGATGACCGATATCGGCCTTCGCAACTGGCTCGGGTTCGGAGAAAGTCTCGGTATCGTCAGCTTCATGACGCGTGCGCAGCGTCGGCGTTACGGCATCAAGTCCGGTACCAAATTCCTGCTGGTTTCACCCTCGAAGCTTGTGCAGGACACCAACGAGATGGAAGGTCTCTTTCAGGGCATCATCCATGACGCGAACGGTCGCGCAACGCACTATCGTTTCAGAGAGCGTGAGACCGGTATTGACGTAAAGCGGGACTATGCGGCGCACGACGCGGACGGACGGCAGCTTGTCATGCACGCCTTTGATCCGTTCTCGGCGGAGGACGTGCGCGGCGTGACGCCAATGGCCCCGACGTTCCGAAAATATCTGATGGCGGAGAATACCGACGACGCCACTGCTCAGACGAACTTCATGCAGACGATCTACGCCGCGACGCTGACCAGCGACAGGCCGGCGGCGGACGCATTCGAAGCGCTGGAAGCACTAAAGGATGCAGGCGGAGCAGGGGCGGAAGACATCGCGTCCGACTTCGTCGACTATTTCAAAGCGCAACTCGACCGTGCTGCGGAATCGGAAATAAGGATCGGAGCCGGCGCCGGAATTTCACATCTTGCGCCTGGTGAACGGCTGGAGTTCAAAACGCCAAGCACGCCTGGGCGCGACTATCAGCCTTTTATGGCCTCTCTTCACCGGGAGACGGCGCGAGCGCTCGGGATGAGCTATGGCGGCTATACGCTCGATTATACCAACGCGACCTACGCCTCGACGATGATGGAAAACGCATCGATCCATCCCGTCGCCGTACGGCGGACGGACAGGATCGCCGCACCACACGTGCTGGTGCCTTATGCCAGTTGGCTGGACGAGATGATCGGCGAAGGCGAGATCCCGTTCAAGGGCGGCGTCGAAGTGTTTCAGGCCAATCGTGATGCAATCCTTTGGGCGCTCTGCCTTGGGCCGTCGAAGCCGACGGCCGACGACGAGAAGGCTGCCAAGGCAGCGAGCGAGCGCATCCAGAACGGCACGAGCTCTATTGACGCCGAGGCTTCGGCAAACGGGCAGGATGCCGAGGAAGTATTCGAGAGCAACGCACGCTGGCACAAGCGCTATCTTGACGCCGGCATGCCGTCTCCTTTCGCCCGGAAAACCGGGAGCGAACCTGCCAACAAGGACAGCCGTTCGTCCACCAAGGAGAACGCCTGATGCCGACTATGGTCAAAATCGACGGCGTGCTTGTCGATATCGAAGATCCTTGCGCATTGGCAACGGCGCTTCGTGGCGTGAAGTATAAGCGGATTTCGGGCGGGCAGGTCGAAGAAAGTGAGATCCGCTCGCCGGTCATGCACCAGAGGATCAAGGTGGCGTCTTCGTCACTTGCTGACCTCGATGCGGAGATCAACAGGCTTGACGATCTCTGCCGCCAGAAGAATGGCCAGTGCCGCGTCTCGCGTCGCTGGTCATTGCGCTACTAAGGAAACGACAATGAGCTTCGCCTACGGTCAAATCGCGCAGCGGCTGTTCGGCACACCGCTGATGTATGATGAGCGGAAGGCCGAGGCCTTTCTTTATGGGCTTGGCTCCCGGATCGCCGGGGACACCGTCGTCATCACCAATCCGGGTGGTGCTGTCGATCATGTCGCCGGCGCCAATGGCCGGCCATTGGCGGGCAAGATCGGTAACCGCATCGAACGAGCTTTTACCCAGGTCAACCGCCTGCCGTTCGACGTCGTCGACAATGTTGCGATCATTCCGATCGAAGGGTCATTGGTACACAAGGGCGGATGGATCGGATCGGCCTCGGGGGAGACTTCCTACCAGGGTCTGCAGGCGCAGATCGCCATGGCGCGGCGCGCATCGTCTGTCCGCGGCGTCGTCTTCGAGATCGACAGTTATGGCGGAGAGGTGAACGGTGGTTTTGAAACGGCGGCGGCGATCGCGCAGCTCTCGAAGGAAAAGCCGACGCTGTCGATCCTGACTGACTTTGGCTATTCGGCTGGGTACCTGCTGCCATCGCAGACCCGCGGGATTGTCATGCCGGAGTTCGGCGGGGCGGGTTCGATCGGCGTGATCATGATACATGCCGACTATTCCGGCTGGCTGGAGAAGCAGGGCGTCGCACTGACGATCATCCGCGCCGGCAATAAGAAGGCGGACGGGAACCCTTACGAGCAGCTGCACCCGGACCTTGCCGCACGCTGGCAGAAGCAAGCCGAAGTGATGCGGGAGGCGTTTGCCGAAACCGTCGCAAAGGGGCGCCGAGGGCGCATTACGAAAGCGAATGCTCTGGCGACAGAAGCCGAAGCTTTCGACGCCAAGGAAGCCTTGGCTCGCGGTCTCGTCGATGCGATCGGCGATCCGCTGGAGGCATTTGATGCCTTCGTCAAGGAAGTGAACCGGGGCTGACCCCGCAGGAGAAACCCATGACAAGCCTTATTTCGGCGATCCGGGCGGCGATCCGCACCGGAGCGCTCCCCTCTGACATCGAGGATCTCGATGTCGATGCGGATGCTGCGGCATCCAGTTCCCAGCCGCCTCATATCGAGGCTCCCACCCCCACAGGAGGTAACATGTCTGAAAACCAGACAGTGGCCGGCGCAGCAGGTGCTGCGGCCGCAGCCATTGCCGCCGCTGCCACCTCCAAGGGTGGCGCCGACGGCTTTAAGACTGCCATGGACCGCATGACCGCGATCCTCGGCGCCGACGGCATCAAGGGCGACGGCAAGCGCATGGCAGCAGCTCTCGACCTGGCCGCGCAGTCCGTCGACATGGCGGCCGAAGCCGTCATTGCGTTCGTCACCGCGAATGTGTCGGCCGCATCGACCGCAACTGCAACCCCTCCGGCCGGCGCTGAGCAGCAGGCGGCGAGTTACGAACAGCAGCGCCTTTCTGCAGCTGGTCTCGCGCAGCCGCAGGCGGCGGGTGGCGGGGCTGCGAAAGTCAACCTGGATCGCAACTCCATCTACGCGGCTCGCCGCGCAACCGTGAAGGGGGCCTGATCAATGGCAACTGCAACCGAAAAGCCGAGGAATCTCGGTTTCATTCTGACCGAACTCCCGCGCACGCTGTCGCGCGATGTGGTCACGATCCTGTCCGGTTCCGGAAAGCTGGACGCCGGCACCGTTCTCGCCAAGATCACGGCCAGTGGCAAGTACGTGCCTGCGGTTGATGCCGCGGCCGATGGATCGCAGACGGCAATCGCCGTCCTCGCTTACGGTGTCGACGCTACCAGCGCCGACGTTCCCGACACCGTCGTCATCGCCAATGACGCCGAGGTGAAGGACCCGATGCTCATCTTCCATTCGTCCGTCAGCGACGCCACCAAACGGACCGCGAAGCTTACTCAGCTCCGCGCCGTCAACATCAAGGCACGATAGGAGCGCCAACATGACTGCACCAAACGCACACACCGGCGATCCTTTCAGCCTGGAAAGCCTGACTGCCGCCGTCAATGCCAAGCCGTATCGTCCCGGCCAGGTGTCGGCCACCGGGATTTTCGAGGAGGATGGCGTCTCGACGCTCAATATCTCGATCGAACTCAAGGACGGTAAGCTCGGCCTGGTTGAGCCTTCAGCCCGCGGCGGTCCGGGCGAGACCACGAGCGATGAAAATCGCAGGAAGGTCCCTGTCATCATTCCGCACTATCAGCGCGATGACGCCGTCTATGCCGACGAGGTGCAGGGCGTTCGCGCCTTCGGCACCGAAGATATGCTGGAGACCATCGAAGAGCGCGTCAACTCGAAGGCTCAGCGGCACGCCGCGGATCTGACAATGACCCTTGAGCATCAGCGCGTTGGCGCCATCAAGGGTATCGTCACCTCGAAGGCCGGCGATACTCTCCTCGATCTCTACAATCTGTTCGGCATCGCCGTGCCGGCAGCCGTATCGCTCGAGCTGGATGTAACGACGACCGATGTCGGCTCGCTCTGGCAGGACGTCGTCTACTCCATCGAAGACTCTCTGGATGAGGCGTACGATGGCATTCACGTCTTCACGGGCCGCGATTTCCATCGCTCGCTCTGGAGACACAAATCCGTCACCGACACCTTCCTCTACCACACCGGCGCGGATGTCCTGCGAAAAGACGTCCCGAACACGTTCGAATGGGGTGGCGCTACCTGGGAGCGGTACAGGACCGGAGCGAAGGCAACCTCCGATCTCGGCTCGCCCTACATCGCCGCCAACGAAGCACGTGTCGTCATAAAAGGCGTACCGGATCTGTTCATCTCGCGGTTCGGACCGGCAGACTACGAGGAAACCGTGAATACGATCGGCCTTCCGTTCTACGCGAAGACGTTCAAGAAGCCCGACGGCAAGGGGCGCGACATGCAAGTGCAGATGAACGCGATTTCGATCTGCACGCGCCCCCAAGTGCTGAGAAAGCTGACGCTGACCTGATCGCAGACCAGCAAAATGAAATGAAGGAGGCCGGTGAAAAGCCGGCTTCCTGTTTCCCGCCGCCTGTTGGACAGGCTGTCGGCAACAGGAAAGGAAGCTCCAATGTCTGGAAAGATCAGCATCGCATTTCCGAACGGAAACATCATTCCCGCGTCGGTCTTGGGAACGAAGAAGGACGTTCCCGTTCCCGCTCATACGGCGATCGAGGTTCCCGAAGCTTACGGTCGCCACCTGATCGACGATAAGTTCGCCTATGCGACCGCGGACGATAGCGAAGATGGTGGCGGCAAGGCCAGCAGCAGGAAGAAAGCTGCCAAGGAAGATAAAGCAGCGAAGATCGCTGCTGCCGAGACGGCGGTGGCGGATGCTCAGGGAGAGCTTGACGCGGCCGGAGCCGATCTTGCCGCCAAGGCTTCCGTTGAACAGAAACTCGAAGCTGCCAAGGCTGCTCTCGCGGATCTGAAGGGCTGATCAGTGATCGACTGGGAAGCGGCGCGGGCATTCACTCAGGAAGCCTGCGCCGAGATTTTTGACTACACGCCTCTCCGCATTCAGCCGCGGACGGGTGGCGTTTCGGTCAATCACAAGACCGCCGACGATCCCGATCGAGTGGCGTTCGATTTCCTCGGCACTATCGACCTGGAGCCGCCGGCGGATCGGATGCCTCGGCATCTGCCCGGCGATCCCGGCGTGAAGAACGGTACGGTCGCGTACGACGCGGTGCTGACGGCACTGACGACGGAGTGGCCCTATCAGCCGAAGCGGGGCGATCTGGTGATCGAGATTGCTGCCGGCGGTGTCACCTGGCGGATCGAGGCCAGTGAAAAAGACGGGTCGGCGCGACCGGCCTGGTATCTGGTGAGGAATAAATAATGCTTGCTGCCGAGGCGCTGCGCCTTGCTGCCGTCGAAGTGCTTTGCCCGACGGCGGCGAGCCTTGCCGGGTCGGGGTTTCCGACGCTTGCGGGGCGGCTCGTCTATGACAGCAGGGCTGCCGCGGTCGAGGATCTCGATCGGACGAAGCCTTATACGCCAACGCTAACACTTCACACCGCAGAGAGTGGTGTCGCGCTGCGCGGGCCGATGGCTGCGGCCGACGATACCGAGGCCGATGCGGTGCTCGATGTCGTGGCGCAGCTCGCTGTCGTGGCGGACGATGACGACGGCGAGTTTGTCGATGCGATGGCGGAGACGGATTCGGATGCGCGCCTGGTGTTGGCAGCACTCTGCGCGCAGGTCCGCCTTCACCTCGAGCGCAGCCAGGACGGCGGCTTGTGGCGGACGTTGGTGCGGCGGATCGTCAAGATTGAGGCTCAGACCTTCGCCGTGCCGAACCTCGGGCTGCGCTGGCAGCGCGTGACGATGCGGTTCCATTGCGAGATCCGCGACGACGATTTCGACATGACCGGCGGCGGGCTGCCGCAGCCGATACGGCGCCTCTATGAGGCGCTGCCTGACCAATCTTATGCCAAGGCCAAGCTTGCTGCGCTGGCCTCGCATTTCCCGGCCGAGGTCCTGCCGCCCTTCGAGGGCGGGGATGCATACGGTCCCGAGACCTGAAGCCGTCGTCACGACCGGAGATCACGACCATGTCTGAAAAGATCTACATCCCCGCCAAGAAGGGGGAGCGCATTCCCATGCCCGGCAACCAGCCGGACTGGCCGGCTGATGGGCGGACGGTGAATTTCGCCAGCCCCTACGAGGCCCGCCTCGTCGCCGACGGCACGCTCAAGCTGAAACCGGCCTCGGACGATCCCGAACAGAAACCCACAGCCAAGAGGACGAAGTAAATGGCTTCGAACATTCCAGCCAACCTGACCGCGCCGATCTTCGCCTTCGATACACAGTCGGGCGGGCAGTTCCAGAGCGAAACCCGGATGATCATCCTGGCGCATGGCCTGGCGGTCGGCAAGCTTGCCGAAGGGCAGATCGCCATCTGCAACACCCGTACCGATGCGCGGTCGCTCGCCGGCGCCGGCTCGATGCTGGAAGCGATGTTCATTGCAGCCAGGCGCAATGCGCCGTCGCAGGAAATCTGGATCGGCCGCGTCGCCGATAGCGGGACCGCCGAGATCCGCACGATCACCGTCGGCGCGCCGCCGGCGGCCGGCGGGCAGGGCATCCTGCAGATCGCCGGGGAGTCCATCTCGCTGGAGCTTGCCGCTGGTATGACCGCAAACGCGGTTGCGACCGCGCTCGCCGCCGCCATCAACGGCTATTACAACCGGCTGACGGGCATGTCGCTGCCGTTCACCGCCACGGCCGCGACCAATGTCGTGACGCTGACGGCACGGCATAAGGGGACTTATGCCAGTGGCCTCGATATTTTCGTCCCGGTGCTCGATACCGTGAATGCCTTCGTCGGCCTCTTCACGTTCGCGACCACGACGGCCGGCGCCGGTACGCCGTCGCTTGCCAATATCCTGGCTGCGATGAACGACGATCCTTTCGAGATCATCGTTTCCGCCTTCGACGACGGCACCAACCTCGACCTGCTGAACAGCTTCCTCGGCGAGGTCTCCGGCCGCTGGTCCTATATCCAGCAGCTCTACGGCCACGCCTTCTATCCGAAGACAGACACGTCGACGAACCTGGTCACCTTCGCGCTTGCGCGTGACACCTGGCACCTGACGATGGTCCCGCGCTTTACCGATGGCGGCAATGCCGAGCCGGGCTATATCTGGGTCGCTGCCGTGGTGGGCCGCATTGCGGCATGGCTCGGCGGCGGTGCGAACGGCGACGTTTCGCGAAACCAGTCTGGCCTGATCGTCGAAGGCATCTCCGCGCCTCGTGATCGCGCCTACTGGATGGACTATGCGACGCGCGACGCGATGCTGAAGAACGGCGTCAGCACCTGGAACGTCAACCGCAGCGGCCAGGTGACGATCGACAAGATCATCACCCAGCAGCAGACGACGAACGGCGCGCCGGATACGACATTCCGGGATATCCAGACGGTCTATCAGCTGACCTATGCGCTGAAGAAATTCCGCGCCGCTCTCGCCTACGAGCATTCCAACAAGGCGATCGCCGACAGCAATCCGCAGAACCTCGACGCGCTCACCACGGTGAAGGATATCAAGGCGACGCTGTTCCACACCTATCGCGAGATGGCGGGCGTTCTGGAGAATTCCGAGGAGGCGCTGCTGAGCATGGTGGTAGAGCGGGACACCGACAATCCGAACCGCGTCAACATGCGGCTGCCGCTCGATGTCGTCAATCCGCTCGACATCCTCGCCGGTCTCGCGGTCGTCTACAGCCAGTTCCGCGACGCGGCCTAAACCCTCTCAAGCTGAAGGATCAATCATATGGGCAAGGATTTCGGCGGGCGCATGCTGGTGCGCCTCTCTGACGGTACTGTCATGTCGATGCGCGGCACGTTCAGCGTCAATACGGCCGGCCAGTCGAATGAGGCGGTCACCAACCAGGACGGCAGCAGCGATCGCATCGGCACGCCGATGCCCTATCGCGCCTCGGCCACCTTCCGCGACGACAATGCAGATCTCGGCGCGCTGATGCGGGCACCGCGGCTGAACGTGACGATCTTCGAGGAGTTCTCCGGGGTCACGCATTATTTCACCAATGCGTTTTTCACCGGCGATCCGGAGTCCAATCGTCTGAACGGCGAGCTGACCAACCTGACGGTCAATTCCGAGCAGTATAACCGGAGCACCGGCTGATGGAGCCCGTCAAGCTTTCGAAGAGCTATACCGAGAACGGCATCACCTTCGACAGCGTCGAACTCCGGGAGCCGACCTATAAGGAAATCTTCCGATCCGGTCTCGGCCGGCCGAACGACTGGCAGCCGACGCAGCATGGGCCGATGTTGGTCAGATATCCCGAAGTGGTGGATGCCTATCTGGAACGCATCTGCGTCAATCCCGGCTATGAGCATATCGGATGCCTCAATGCCGTCGACTCCCTCAAACTGGAAGAGGCGGTGGTCGGTTTTTTTCGGGAATTGCCGTCGCCGAAGACATCGCAGACGGATTGATTTTCGCCTTGGGATGGACGGTCGAACGGGTCGAAGCCATGACGCCGTCCGACATCTTCTACTGGGGCGATCGCTTTCTGAAATTCAAGGAAAGACGTAAGGGCTGATGCGCGAAGTCGAAGCAAGGCTGAAGATCTCGGCCGTCGACCGCACCGGGCAGGTCTTCAAGTCGGTCGCCGGCAAGATGGACCAGGTGAACCGGCGGGCGGGCGAGTTCAACAAGAACCAGGCGGCGCTGGCGCGCACGCAGGAGCGCATGGCGGCCGTCGGCCGTATAGGCGCAGTCGCCGGCGTCGCTCTTGCAGCGGGCGCCCGCGCGGCTGTTATCGATTTCGCTGCCGTCGAGCGCCAGATGGAGCGGATCGGCATCACTGCGGATGCCAGCGCCGAGCAGACGAAGGCTGCCTTCCAGAACCTGCAGCAGGTGACGAAGCAATTCGCCATCCCTCTCGACGACGGTATCAGTGCGCTCGATACGCTGGTTTCCTCCGGCCTCAGCCTGCAGGAGGCGATGGCCTTTCTGCCTTCGGTGCTTGCAACGGCGCAGGCCTCGGGCGCGGCGACGGAAGATATCGCCAACACGGCGATCAAAGCCTCTTCGGCGCTGAAAATTCAGGCGAGCGACATGCAGCGTGCCTTCGACGTCATGGTCGCCGGCGGTAAGGCGGGCCAGTTCGAATTGAAGGACATGGCGGCCTTCATTCCCGAGCTCGCCAATTCCTTCTCTTCTCTCGGCTATAGCGGTCAGGATGGCCTTAAGCAGTTGATCGCACTGTTGCAGACGCTACGTGAGGACACCGGCTCGGCAGGAGCGGCTGCCACCCAGGCGCAGAACATCTTTGGCAAGATGTATTCGTCGGATACGGCGAAAAAGTTTTCCGATTTCGGCATAGATCTGCGCAAGCAGATGGAGGCTGCCAAGAAGAACGGCGAGGACGCAGTTTCGGCTTTCGTGCGTCTATCGAAGGAGGCGGTGAAGGGCGATCTCAGCAAGCTGCCGCTGCTGTTTACCGACCAGGAATTCCGCCTCGGCATGCAGTCGCTGATGACCAGCGCCGACAGCTATAAGAAGTTCATCGACGCGGTGAACAGTTCGAAGGTCGACGGGACAGTCTTCCGCGACGTCGATCGCGTGCTCGAGGGAACGCAGTCGAAGATCGACCAGCTTTCGAGCGATTGGGAGAAGCTTAAGCTTTCGTTTGGTGAGACGGTTGCGCCGGCGGCTTCGACCGTCATGCAGAGCATTTCCCGCGGGCTGGACTACGACAATGCCAAACAGGAAGGCGCGAAGAAGCGCGGCTATTCCTGGCTGCGCCGAAATCTGGGGTTCACCACAGATTCCGAGGCCGACGATCTCGCCTATGAGGGCGGGTATCGCAATGAGGAATGGCTGAAAACCTATCGGCAGAACAAGTATCTGCGCGGCGCGGTTCGGCCTTCGACGGGCCGGCAAAGCGCGCCTGTTGTCACGCCGGAGTTTCCGGGTGGCGGGAGGAACTTCGGGCCGAAGAACATGCCCGGGGCCGATGCGCCCGTTCCGATGGCGCGCCCGGCCGGCGTTTCGCCGATCGCCGACATGCAGAGGCAGTATCGGGAATATGGCCGCGGTC
The DNA here is from genome assembly GCF_030518245.1 of Rhizobium sp. CBN3. Lineage (NCBI taxonomy): Bacteria > Pseudomonadati > Pseudomonadota > Alphaproteobacteria > Hyphomicrobiales > Rhizobiaceae > Rhizobium > Rhizobium sp. CBN3. Next base: position 107,072 of record NZ_JAULSE010000010.1, on the reverse strand, counting down.
GGCAGATCGCCGAGTCGTTCACCTCGCAAATCGGAACCGATGTTCTCGGTCCGATGGAGCGGAGGCTGGAAACCGCCGCCAAGTCGGTTGCGGACGGCGGCAAAGAGGGGGCGGATGCGATTACCGGCTCGGCCGACAAGATAAGATCGGCAGGAACCGACGCGGGATCTTCGATCTCGACGGCTGCGGCCAAGCTCGAGGCGGCGGCGCAGGCCCTGGCTGGCGCCTTGTCGAAGGGTGTGTCGCTCGTGCGGTCGTCGACCGCCGCTGCGGTCAACGCCAATACCGGCCGCAGCATGGCGCCGGCGCCTCCGAACGCGCCAAGCGGCGGCGGCGGAGGGTTCTGACTAGTTTCGAATGTCTTCGTTCGGCACCATGCCCCTACAGCCGGCGTTCGATCCGCTCGTAATGAGAACAGTCGATGAGAAGAAGCCGCCATCCGTGACTACCGCGTTCGTCCCCGCATCCACCATACAACTCATCAAGCGAATGATAAGTTGTGGATTGGTCTTCATCACGCCGGAGCTGATAAGATTAACCGCTTCGCTGAAGGCATCATTATCTCGCCAGATGAATACGTTGCTTGAGCCTGAGCGGCCTAGACTAACCTGTCTGGCCTCGGCAACGCTGGTGAAAAGAAGAAGAAAGAGAATTGCGAGGCGCATGTCTGGCTCCGATCTACCGATGATTGAAACTATATAGTGGTTTAACTGATGCGCAACTGGCAAAAAACGCTGCGCCCCGCCAGCTTCAGCGGCGTTTCTTTCTTCGTCGACTATGACGAGCTGACGGCGGGCAAACGCCTGGCGTTCCACGAAGTAGCCGGCGGGCGGCAGACTGTCGTCGAGGAGCTGGGGCTTTCGACGTCGGTCTACGACGTCACGCTCTACCTGCTTGGCGATGCGTCCGATGCGCAGGCGTTGGCTTTGCAGGCGGTGATGCTGGCACCCGGTCCCGGCTTCCTGATGTTGCCGATGGACGGCGCGATGATGGCGACGGCGCAGGGCTTCCGGCGCACGCGCGCCAAGGATCGGTTCGGCTATGTCGCTTTCGACGCGACATTCATTCCGGCCGTCAATGACGGCGGCGCCGTGCTCTCGCTCGGCGATGTCACCGCGACCGTTGCGGCCGGCATTGCTGCTGCGGCCAGCCAGTTTGCACGTTTTTTCTGAGAGGTTTCATGGCAGCGGACAGGCAGACGGTGCTGGCATGGCTGGCGGATCTGGCGGCGACCATTGTCAGCGATGTCGACGATCTCGCCGACGTCACCGCGCGGATCGCCGCTGCGCCTAGTCTCGATGCGGCGGCTTTTGCAACCGAATCGCTGGGGCTGACGCGGGTCATCGCCGAGAGCGTGACAGCGCCGGCCGATTTCGACCGGTTTTCGGTACCGGGGACGGCCACGGGCGAGACCGCGCAGGCCTTCGCGGTTTTGGTTGCGATGGGTTCGGCGATCGCCGGTTGTAGGGCGGAATGGCCGTCGCGGCCGACAGCGCGGCGGGCGCGATCGCAGGTTTCATCCGCCGGCGATGCAGGAGCTGCGGCCGCCAGTACTCTCGGCGGGGACGGCGCCGATCTGTACGCGTGGCTGACCGCCGTCACCGCCATTTCCTGCCGCCTGGTCTCGGAAATCGCCGCCGACGCGGCGCCGGTCATCAGGATCGATACCGGCATTTCCCTGCCGTCGACCGTGCTGGCATATCAGCTCTACGGCGATGCGGCTCGCGCCGGTGCGCTTGTCGATCTGGCAGGCTCGGCGACGCCGATGGTGATGCCGACGCTATTCGATGCGCTTGCTTCGTAGGCCTAGCAGATGCTGGAAGAACTGACGATTACGGGCTTGCCGCCGTATAAATCCATCTCGATCACATCCTCGGCCGAGGAAGCGGTGCGCAATGCCACGATCGACCTGGTGCCGGCTGGGAGCGGCGTTCCGGTTCGGCCGGGGCAGGCTGTGACGATCAAGGCGGGCGGCGACCTGCTCCTGACCGGCTACGTCAGAGACGTGCAGCCGAGCCACGATGCAGTCGACCGGAAGCTGTCAGTGACTTTGGTCTCGCGGACGGTCGACGCGACCGAGTGTTCCGTCGATCACCCGACAGGCGAAGTCCTAAAGCAGGATCTCGCCGGCATTGCCAAAACCTTCGATACGCTCGGCGTCGGCGTCGAGAGCGATGGCAGCCTGCCTGTCGAGCCGCGGCATAAGCTCCGGACGGGCGAGACGCTGTTTGAGACGATCGAGCGGCGCGCGCGCGGCCGCGGCATCCTAATCTACGACACGCCGAAGGGAAAACTGAAACTTGCCACGAAGCCAGAGGGGACCCATTCCGGCGGGCTGATCTGGGGCAAGAACATCGAGCAGGCCTCGTCGTCGATCACCGAGTACGGGCGTCACAGCGAAGTCCGCGTGCGCGGCCAATCCACCGACGGCACGGACAAGCAGCAGCTGCGGCCCGAGGCGGTGGCTCGTGATGCCGGCGTTTCGCGCAAGCGGCCGCTGATCATCGCCCATGAAGGCGAGACCACGATCGACCGGATCAAGAAGCGCGCCGACTGGCAGGTCAAACGCGGCGCCGGCTATGCCGCGACGGCCTCGATCACGACGACTGGCTGGCGCGATGGCGGTGGGGTGATCTGGCAGCGCAACTGGCTTGTCTATGTCGAGGATCCATGGATCGGCATCGAGGGAATGATGGTGATCAAGAGCGTGACGCTCACACAGGACAGTTCCGACGGCGGACAGGGAACGGTGGCGATGCTTTCTCTGGCCGATCCGCGGGCGCTCGGCGGCGAGAACCCGCGCGGCAAGACGGCGGACGCCTATGGGGCGCCTGGAGCAATCACCCCGGAGTATGAGGATCAATGAGCGGGCGGCGGATAGAACTCGACGGCGAGAATGTCGAGAAGGGTGGGCAGCAGTTCGTTTCCGGGCGCGGCCTGTTCAATGACGGTTACACCAAGATCCACCGGATCGAGCCGCACGGCTTCGCCTCGATGCCGATCAAGGGAGCGAAAGCCTTTCTGCTGCAGCCGAATGGCGATGCAGATCAGGCCTACGTCTTCGGCGGCGAGCATCCCGACCACCGGCCGAACGATCTTCCTGGCGGCGGCACGGCGATCTACGACTCGAGCGGCAACATCATCAGCCTTGTCGGTACGGGCATCCGCGTGAAATCCGGCGGCGTGCTGATGGTGATCTCGCCGGCAGGTGTGGCGATCACCGGGGGCACGGTCACCCACAACGGAAAAGACATCGGCGACACGCATCGCCACGGCGGCGTCATTACCGGCGGCGATATCACCAGCGTTCCGGTTTGAGAAATCCGCGCCCGGCGGCTCCGGGCAAAACCAAAGGAGAAGTCGCATGAGCGAACAGAAGGCGACCGTCGTCAGGGCAAAGTTTCGTTGCCTGTCGGTCACCCATTTTGCCGACAATGGCCCGGATCCGCAGGCGGAAATCCGTTTCAACGCCGTCTACGGGACTGGCGAGGAAAACAAATCGTGGTCGAAGTGGACCCCGTCTGGTGAACTGAAGATGATGGTGACCAACCCGAGTGCGATCGAAGCGTTCGAACTCGGCAAATCCTACTACCTCGACTTCACTCCGGCCGAATAAGCCATGCTCAAGATCATTCCAGCCGATGATGCTGAAGAGCCGTACCGCTCGCCGGATCTCGGCTGGGATGGCCTCTCTGGCGATCTGATCCTTAACCCGCTGACGCATCCCGCTGCGCCTGGCGATTTCCGCGCTGAGCAGGGGCTGGCGACGCAGGTGCTGATCTCCCTAATGACCGACCGGCGTGTCGAGGCGAGCGAGCTGCCGTCCGGTGTGGAAAACCGGGGGTGGATCGGAGACAGCTTCGACACGGCCGAGGGCGAGACGCCGCTCGGCTCGAAACTCTGGCTGCTGCGCCGCTCGGCGCTTTACGAGGGCATCGAAGTCAAGGCTCAGGATTATGCCCGCGAGGCGCTGCAGCCGTTGCTCAGCCAAGGCGTTGTTGCCCGCATCGATGTGACGGCGACGGCAGACCGGCCGCTCAAGCGACTTGATCTCACCGTCTCGCTCTACGGCCGCGACGGCACCAAGCTTTACGACAACAAATTCGAACTCCTCTGGAGACAGATCGATGGCGTGGCAGATCCGCTCGCTTACTGAGGCATCCGCGCGAGTGCGCGGTGCCTTCCGGCAGTATCTGCCGGGCACCGACACGGCGCTTGCCAATAATTTCGTGACGATCTGCGTCAAGGTGCTGGCCGGGCTTGCGCACGAATTCGAACTTCGAATGGCCTACCTGGTCAAGCAGCTGTTCATCTCGACGGCAACCGGGCAATGGCTGGTGCAGCACTGCGCCGATATCGGCATCTTCCGCAAGCAGGCTTCGGCGGCCTCCGGCTTCATAGCGGGTACCGGCGCACCGCTTGCCACGTATCCCGCCGGCGTTCGCTTTGTTTCGGGTAGCATCACCTATCTTTCGACCGCGCCGGCGACGGCAGATGGTGCTGGCGCCTTGACCATGTCCGTCACCTCGGAGATCCGCGGTGCTGCAAGCAATCGCGACGCCGGCGGCCTGCTCGGCCTTGCCGACCCTGTGCTTTACCCTGATCTCTCCGATGAATGGGAAGTCGGCGACGCTGGTTTGGGCGGTGGCGCTGACGTCGAGAGCGACGACAGCCTGCGGGCACGAGGCCTGCAGCGCAAGCGCAACCCGCCTGGCGGCGGCACGCTGACGGATTATGAGCGCATTGCGCTCGCCGTGCCGGGCGTTCTGGCGGCGTGGGCTTTTCGCGGGTCTAACAGTATCGGTTCGATTTTCGTCTATTTTCTGTTTGCCGGGAGGGATGACTTCATTCCCGAGGCCGGCGACGTGGCGGCGGTGCAGGCGGCGATCGATGCGCAACGGCTGATCCGTGTGGATGACAGTGTGGCGGTGGCACCGATCGCGCATCCAGTCGATGTTACCATCTCCGGCCTCTCGGCCGACACGCCCGAAATTCGCGCGGCGATCGAGGCGGCGATTTCCGCCATGTTTCTCGCGCGCTGCCGACCGGGCATACCAGGCAACACCTTTACTTTGTCGCGATCCTGGATTTCGGAAGCGATCTCGACGGTGTCGGGCGAAGACCGCCACGTCCTGGTCGCGCCGGCCGCCGACATCGTGCTATCGGGCGGGGAGTTTCCGACGCTCGGGGTTGTGACCTATGCGTGATCCAGCGCTCAACTCCGTCACCACTGCGGCATCTGAGCTCGCCGACCTGGTGCCGGTTCCGGCACCATATGATGCGCTCGCCGCGCCGGGGAATGATGATCTGATTTCGGCTGGATTGGCGATGCTGCCGCAAGGTTCGGCCTGGTGCTCGCCTGATGGAGAGGCGGTTCCGCTCACTTCCAATCTCGCCCGCTTCATGCGGGTGCTGATCGACGGCTTCGTCTGGCTTTATGCCCGTGCCTGGGCGCTGGCCCGTAACGCCACCGTGCGCGGCGTCGACGAGCTGCTGGCCGACTGGGAAGCAGAATATGGGCTGCCCGACAATTGCGTGACCGGTGAGACCGGTATTGCCGAGCGGCTGCGGGCGCTGGAAGCCAAGGTCAACAGTCATGCGGCGATCACGCCCGGCGATTTCATCCGGGTGGCAGCCTCGTACGGTTTCGAAATCACGATCGAGGAGCCGGCGATTTTCGAATGCGGTTTTTCCGAATGTGGCGGCGATCACACGGTCGGCGACATGAGGCAGGAAACCTACTGGATCGTTCGCGTTACCGGGATCGCGGTCGACTATTTCACCTGCGGCCTTTCCGAATGCGGCTTCGATCCGCTGTTCGATTTCGGTGATGCCGAACGGCTGATCTGCATCTTGCGGCGGCTGGCGCCGGCGTGGACAACCCCCGTCCTGGTGGACGACTGATCACAAGAGGACATCATGAAGTATAATGCACCTTACGGTTCTGTTGATCCCAACGCCCCGTACGTCGATCGCGACACGCCGGCGGCCGTCACAGGGTCAAAGGTTCCGGCGGCGGCGCTCGAAACTACGCAGCGCGAGTTGGTCGCTCTAATCGGTGCGGCTGGCATAGTGCCGTCAAATACTGATCTCGCGCAGGCCGCAAAAGCGGTCCAGAGCGGCAAGATCAATTATGCGGCGGCAGGCGGCACTGCAAACGCGCTGAGTGCGGCACTCACGCTGGCCCCGACCGCCTATACAGTCGGGTTGCGCGTGGTTTTGCTGATCGCAGCGGCTAATACCGGCGCAGTTACGCTGAACTTGAACGGCCTCGGGGCGAAGGCTGTCACCAAGATCGACGGCAGCGCGCTGATGGCGAACCACTTGACGCCAGGTCTTGTTGACCTGGAATACGACGGAACCAAGTTTTTGGTTATGTCGGCGGCGCGCCCGGCGACGCAAGCGGAAGCTGATGCTGGCGTGAGTGACGCCGGATACATCACTCCGTTGATATCGGCGAAGAAGAAAGCTTCCTACATGTCGGCTGTCTCTGGCAGCCAGTCTATTCCGAGCGGCGTGTTCACCACCTTCACCAGTTTCGGCGCCGTTGCCACGCACTTTCAGGGTGCGAGCACCTTCGCATCCGGCCTGCTGACGATCGCGTCGGGCGATGAAGGCGTCTGGTATCTCGGTTTTTCTGCCCGGCAAAGTGGACTGGGCACCGCGGGACAGGCAACGCAGATAACTGTCAATGGTGTGGCGGTCGCCAGCGATGGCGCACAAACTTCTGGCAGCGGTGCTGTCGGCCACTCTTCACCCGGCGTGGCGGTGGTCCTCAATGTCGGAGACGTCGTAGCCTTCCAGGTCTCTCAGACCACGGGCGGCAATGTCACCTTCAACAGCTACAACCTTTCCGCCGCCCGTATTGGCGCCTCTTAAAGGAAGACTTACATGAGTCAGAAATTCGAACTTACGCCAGATGACGTGACGCTGATCTCTTCCACTGTTGATCTTTCAGGGGCCTTTTATGAGGATGGCTTCCTGGTGGCAGACGGCCATACAGCCGCTGCCGTCGAGACGATGCTTGCCAACGATGACTGGCGCGATAGGCAGGCTCCTGCACAATTGGCAAGATTGAAGACCATGCTCAAGGTTGAAATTGATGCTTCTGCAGAAGCGCAACGCCTCAAATACATCACGCCCGGCTCGGGACAGGCGCTGACCTACAGCCAAAAATCAGACGAGGCAAACCGGTATCTGGCGGCGACGTCGCCGGTCGCAGCAGATTATCCTTTGCTTTCCGCCGAGGTCGGTATCACTGCGTCCGACATCAGCGGGGTAGCTGCTGTTGTCAAGGCGGCGTTTGCGCAATGGCAGGTCATTGGCGCCCACATAGAGGCGAGCCGCCTCAGAGCTAAAGCCTCCATCGAAGAGGCTAGTACAGAAGAGGCCGCAAGGGCCGCGGCGGCGGCAGTGGTGTGGCCCTAGCGGGCAAGCACGTACTGCCGTTGCTCCATCATTGCAGCAAGGTTGCTCGACGCAATTCTGTGCCCGTAGAACTTGGCGCCGGCTAGCGTCCAGTGACCGTAGTCAAAGATGTTCAAATTCCCATTAGCGTCGACGATATCGCAAGTGCTGCCATCCTCACAAATCCATCCATCCTTGCTGAAAAACGGGACGGCTATCTGGGTGGTGATAGCCGCGAGCTTTGCATTCGTGATATCGGTGCGATGATTGCGGTTTTTGGCCGCATACTTGGACAATCCAACCGGATCGTCGACGCGACCGTATTCGTGTATCAGATCCGGAACAGGTCGAAATTCTACGGTGTTACCCAGCACAATGACTTTGCCGAAGCTGCTTTGCGACCGAACCCATGAAGTAAAATAGTGAAGGTTTTCTATTCCAATATCATCCCATCTGGTTGATATCAGGATGTAATCGGCACCGCGGCTTCGGGCTGATTCCTTGAAAGCGGGGACTTCTTCGTTACAAAGACCTTGGACCTCATGGCTTATCGGGGGGGCGGTCATGACCGTCGGTGCGAACATGAAGAAGCAGGCATCATCAAGTCTCATGCTTCTAAACTCAAGGTCAGGAAAAGAAGGCCTGTTCAGATAGACTGCGTTGAAGAAGTCCGCCTGATGAGAGTCCCCCACGATGAGGACTTTGATGCCGGGCTCTTGAGAGAAAGGCTCTCGGCCGACGGTGTTGTTGAGGAGGTAGTTTTTCTTTGTGTCGAACGGTTGAAGCTGCCGCGCCACCTCCTCTGGTAGGCGCCAAGGCCAGCCGTTGGTCAGATTTGCATTGGTGGCCATTCCAACAAGAGTTAGGGAACAGGCAACAGATCCGATCGCCAGACGCCTTGTCTTCTGCTCTGTGGATAGTCCGTACCGAAATTTGACTTCCACAAAGTGATACAGCGAAGCGGCGGCAAAGAAGATCACGACCGCAGCTAACAATCGGTCTAGATCGGTCAGCTCGCCATGTTTTGCCATCGTGAAGAACACGATGATCGGCCAATGCACGAGATACAGAGAATAACTTCTGCGGCCGATTTCAACGAGCGGGCGCTGAGAAAGTGCAGATGCTGCGATTGTGCCAGGCCCAAAGAAAATGATGAGCGCGGTGCCGATCGTCGGCGCCAGTGCATACCAGGATGGGAACGGCGTTTGCTCATTAAAGGCCGATAACGCCAATACTATAAGGCCGGCTCCCGCCAGCGCTCCCAAATTGGAGACCCTGGCGCTGAGTGTTTTTGTGGAAGTGGCGAGGGACGCAATTGCGCCAATGCCGAATTCAAAGACCCGGAAGTGAAGAAGGAAAAACGTGGCATTTGCCGCCTTGTCGCTGAACAAGTAACTGGCGGCAAGGCTTGCAACGGACAGTATCACGATGAAAAGAAATAGATTAGATCGCCACTTCGTCGTTCGAAAGATCAGGTAAAACATGGCAGGCCAAAGCAAATAGAACTGTTCTTCGACCCCTAGCGACCAGGTGTGAAGCAACGGCTTTGAAACTGATGCCGCGTCAAAGTACCCGGTCTGCATCCAAAAATAGATATTCGACACTGATAAGACCGAGAACACGGTCGATGCCCCCGCAGACGCGAGACTTGCTGGCGACATTGTGATGGTCGACCATACGAAAGTTCCAAGGAGCGTAGCGAGCAAGGCGGGCAACAACCGTTTTGCTCTACGCCAGTAGAAATTTGAGAACGTGAATGCGCCCGTTTCGAGGTCTGCGGCAATCATGCCCGAAATAAGGAAGCCGCTTATCACAAAGAAAATGTCGACGCCGACAAAACCGCCCGGCATCCAATTTGGGTTGAAATGAAAAATGATGACAGCTGTCACCGCAACCGCGCGCAGGCCATCAATGTCCGACCGGTACTTCAAAGGTCTTTTATCCTCGGCATCTCGCCTTCCGTCCCTTCACATCGTGCCGCATTTTCATATGCAACCAAAGCGCTGCCTTCAATAGCTTTTAGCAACGCAGCGCTTTCTTCATAGGATCATCCATGGAAATCGGATTTAGCGTCTCCTCTGGAGCGAGCGCCAACGGCGTGCCCGGGCTCATCACCATGCTCAAGACGCTGACGCTCGATGCGGACAGCTTCTATGCCGGCGATGGGCCTGGCACGCTGATCGGCGCGATCGGCAACCGGCAACCGCGCTCGACGCTGTCGATCTGGCAGGATAACGGCAGCTTCGCGCTCGACGAGGACGGCAATCTTCTGGTCGGCGACGAGCCTTCGGAAGAGGGTGGGATCTCGGTCACCATCATCGAAACCTTGCCCGAGGCGGCCAACAGCCCACGGCGCACGTCCTTCACGTTGACGGTGCTGCCGCCGATCGTCCCCGCCCTCGATTTCAGCATTTCCCGCAACTCCCAATATATTGGACAGGTGATCTGACATGGCCGAAGTACCCTCTATTGTCGTCAAGGATGCCAGCAACACGGACCGCGAGGTGGCGACGATCACCGCGCTGATCGCAATTATCGGCGAAGTCTTGGCATCGCCGACTGCCAATACCGTTCAGGATCGGCTGAAGACGCTCGCCAGTATCCTTGGCGAGGTGCAGGCATCGCCGACAGCCAATACGCTGCAGGATCGGCTCAAGACGCTTGCGGCGCTCATTGGCGAGGTCCAGGCCAATCCGACGGCGAATACGCTGCTCGATCGCCTCAAGTCGATCGCCACGGCGCTCGCCTCAACGCTGGCGGTCAACCAGGTCTCGGCCGCGGCCGATGTTTCGCAGAGCTTCACCCGGCAGAACAACACGACGGCATATACTGCCGGCGCCGTCGTCGGAGCTGCTGCGGCCGCGCTGCAATTCCCAGGCCTCGGCAAGGCCGGCGGGGCGTCGATCATGCTGGTCAGCGCGCAGCTCGAGGCTGACGTCGCCACGCCGCCGGCGACGGCATTCCGCCTGCATCTCTACAGCGCCACGCCGCCGTCGGCGCCGGCTGACGCCGCGGCTTTCGATGTGCCGTCTGGCGACCGAAACACCTATCTCGGCTTTATCGATATTCCGGCGCCTACCGATATCGGCTCGATCGCGCTGACCGAGGTCAACAATATCGGCAAGCAGATCAGGGTCACCGGCGCCGATGTCTTCGGCGTGCTTCAGGCCGTTTCGGCCTACACGCCGACAGCTCTGGCCGTCTACAAGATAACGCTTCATCGCGTCGAGGTCTGATCGCAATGGCGCTGACCAATCGAAAAATGCGGGCGATTCTTGCCCACGCCGCTGGGCGGGGCCTGGGTGGCTATCCCCAGTTCTACAACCCGATTATCGGCACTGCTGGGGATAGTCTGATCCAGCACGGTGTCGATGGTTCGGCCCCTGGCACGCTCAATGCCCACCAGACGAACGCCGGCGAGCTCGTTCTGGCGCAGCAGCTGCATCAGCGCTTCCGTCACGACAACTGGCCGTTTGACACCACGACAATGACGCCGGCGAACGATCGCTATACGACAGGCGCCAACCAGGCCATTTCTGGATCCGATGTGGTCAGCCATCGCACAATGATCCTGAACTACCTGCTACCGATGAAGCCGCACATCGTCTTCTATCGGCCTACCATCAACAGCACGGTCGGTAGCGGAACCGGCGCGGCAACGGCGGCATATGTCATCGCCACGTTTGAGATGATCATTGCCAGTGGCTCCTACGTTGCCCTCGGTACCTTGCCGCCGTGGGTCAATGACGCAGCAAATGCGTTCAATGGAGCCGACAATCTCGCCAACCGAGCCGTGATCAATGCGGCCATCAAAGCCTATGCGGCGACACTGCCGAAATCCAAGGGCCTGTTTATCGACTATGATGACGCCCTTGATCCGCTCCGGACGGGTTGGACCGATCGTGCAAACATGTCGGACTATATCCACCTTGGGACGCAGGGCGCGCTTAAATGCGCTCGCCTCATTAATCAGGCGCTGGATCTCATCATCCCGCCGAGAAACTACGCGCTCGAGCTCTGGAACACCGGCCTGAACAAGTATCCCTACGCTAAGCTTGAAGGCAACGGCGGCGTCACTGCCAACGGAACCGGCTCCACACCGACCGGGATGCGGACTCAGCGTGGCGGGACCGGCAGCTCTACGCTTGCCCTCTCCTCCGAAGATAATTTGGAGACGGGTGGCAAAACTCGTATCTTCGACATCACTGGCGTCGGTACCGGGGCAACGGCTTATTATCAGCTCGGCATTGGGACGACGGGCGATTTTACCGTCACGGGCCAAACCGGCCAATGGGTACGGTCTATGGCCGAAATCGAGGTCATGGGCAACGATGCGCTTCTGGTCCCTCAGCTTTGGGCAAACGGCCGTCGCGCGCTCTACGACAACGGCTGGAGCGGCCTCATCGGCGATGCGCAGCAGCAGACATATTGGCTGGTCACGGACGCCGTCCAGGTCGGGTCCGACACCGCCAACCTGTCGATCCGTCTCTATCCGAATGCCGATCGTGCCATCGCAAGCGGAAATGCAACGATGCGTGCAAAGGTCAAGCGTCTGGGGTATTTCTTCGTGGAGAATCCACGCCTGGCTTACGCCTGAGCCTAATTCCCATCATCACGCAATCCGCCGCCGCGAGTCGGCAATTTCCCCTTTTATCCGGAGACCACCATGAGCCGTATCACCGCTCAGCAGATTCGCGCGGCCGCGAAAGGCCCTGTGAACGAGAGCAACATGAAATCCGTCCTCGTCTCCCTCGATCGCTACGGCGAGGATTTCGGGATGAACCGGCTGCATCGCCTGGTGCAGTATCTGGCGCAACTGATGCACGAGAGCGGCGACTTTCGCTACGATCGGGAGATCTGGGGGCCGACGCCGGCGCAGAAGCGGTATGATAGCCGCGCGGATCTCGGCAACACGCCAGCCCTCGATGGCGACGGCAAGAAGTATGCCGGCCGCGGGCCGATCCAGCTCACTGGTGCAGCCAACGTCAAGGCGTTTCACGACTGGTGCGATGATAGCGGGTTGAACCCGCCCGACTTCGTCGCCAATCCCGATCTGATCAACACCGATCCCTGGGAAGGGCTGTCGGCTCTTTACTATTGGAACACCCACAATCTGAACCGCTGGGCCGACCAGGGCGACATCGAGACGATCACCAAGAAGATCAACGGTGGCATGAACGGCTTTGCCGATCGCGTCGGCCATCTGGCCCGGCTCTCCCTCGTTGTGCTCGGCTATGCGCCCGATGCGATCAGGCAGTTCCAGTCGGCAAGCGGCCTGAGCGCCGACGGCGATATTGGGCCGAAGACGCGCGCGGCCTTGCACAAGGCGCTGCTGGCGGCTGACGGCGTGCCGATGGCGGCGGCCGGCATCATGGCGGCGCCGGTCGTCGAGGAGAAGGTCGTGGTGCCACATGCCGTCGAGGGCGAGGTGAAGAAGAAGTTCAGCCTGCTCGGCTGGGTTGGTAGCGCCTTCGGCGGCGGTGGCGGCCTCGGCCTTGCAGCGCTGACCGGCTTCGACTGGCGGGCGCTGCTGGTGATCATCGTGGCGGCGCTCGCGGTGGCGATCGGCGGCCTGGTGCTGCGCCATTACATCATCGCGGCGATCAAGGACATCCGTTCGGCGGTGGAGAGCTGAGATGTTTTCCGGCCTCGCGCTCAAGATCATCGCCGGCGCCGTCGCGCTCGGCGCTGTCCTGTTCCTCGTCCACAAGATCCGTGAGAGCGGCGCCGACAGTGTGCGGGCCGCCATCGAAAGGCAGAACAATGAAGCGGGCAAAGCTGCTGATGAAAGCGTGCTTGATTATGATGCCTGCCGCGATGCTGGCAGGGTGTGGGACTTCGGGGCCGGCAGATGTGTCGGGCCTGCGCCGGGTCGTCGGAACTGATCTGATCGGCGCGCGCGGCGCCACTGATGCCGAACAGCGCAAGATCGACAGAACCGTGGTGCGGCTTTGCGCAGGCGGCGTCTGGTCGCGCAAGGAATGCAGCCTGCACGGCGAAAAGCTGGCCAATTACGACGACATTCACTGAAAAACTTAAATCCGAAATGCGCATTCGAGGGGCGGGGAAGTTGGCACCAGCGGAAGACGGAACCATGCATCGTGAAATAGGTATGTTGACGGCGAAGGTCGACATGATCCTCGAGGGGGTCCGGCGATCTGAAGAGAAGGCGGACGTCAGCAGGGCGTCGATGCATCGACGCATGGACGAGATCGTTGACCGCGTGAGCAAGGTCGAAACCGCGACGGCAACCGTCAAGGAAGATATCGATGAGATAAAGCCGACCGTCGATGACGTGAAGATGTGGAGACAGCGTGGCATTGGCGCCCTGGCGATCGTCGGCATAGGAGCGTCGGCCCTGACCTTTCTTCTTACGAAGTTCGGAGCCCCACTTCTGTCATGGGCGACCAGCCGATAGCTCGATATTGTTCCATGCGATCACCGCCCGCCAGGTCTCGTGTTCGCGTTGCCTGGCGGGGTCGCGGAAAAATGGCGGTGTGTCGACCGTGAGTATCTCCCCGCATTTCGGGCAAGAGATCGCTGTGGCGGGTTCGCGGATAACTTTCGCGATTCCGCCGCAGCTGCAGCGGCGCAGGCGCGGCGTGGTGTCCTCGATCGCCGGCGGCTGCCACCGCATCATTATTATCCCTTCCGGCGCGCGTTCTCTGCTTCTGTCCGCTTTTGGATCAGGCGAGATTTCAGCTTTTCGATTTCGGTAATCACGTCAACAAAATCATCGTCGCTGGATAATATGTCAGAAAACGACGCCTCCAGACGAGCGACAATCTCCGCGTTCAAAGATCGCTTCGATTTGCGGGCAGCTTCTTCCACGCGAGCCCTTAGTTCCGGCAGCAATCGCAGGCCAAAAGGGGTGATGTTACCGATTTTTTCGGCTGGCGGCTTTTTGGAACTCATAGCATCACTTTGTAGCGAAAGTGCAGTTGACATCAATCGCTTCAAGATGTTGCTATAGCGACACTGTGTTGCTAATTTAGGGGTGTCCCATGAACAGCAAGATAACGCCATTTGGGCTGAGAATGCCAAGCGACATCAACAAATGGGTGGAGGAAGAGGCCGCGCGAAATTTGAGATCGAAGAACGCCGAAATCGTGATGGCGCTTAAAGAGAAAATGCAACGGCAGGAACAGGAAAAAGGCGAAGTATCGGTCTAGTAAAACCGGCTTCCCCTGCCTGTGAACATAAAACAGCAAGGAAATATGGCATGCAAAAAATACGCGAGGCTGTGCCGGACGGAAACAGGCGGCGGTTTCTGTCTCTTTCGGGCATGGTTGCGGTGGCCGCGGCCGTTCCGGCCGTTCCGCAATCGGGCGGCTTTGTCGACCAAACGATACTCTGGCTTCGTGAGCGCTTCATGCAGGAGGCGCAGCGTTTCGTCTCAGCGAATGGCGCGAGCAATATCTCGGCCGAGCGGATGGGGAGAATCGCGCACGTCATGGCGGAGCTGCCGGCCGGCAGCGATCGTGCAATCGACGCCAAGCGTGGCGTTGCGGTCTGGGAAGGCGAGATCGGCGGAGAGCGTGTCTCCTACAATGTTATGACGAAGTTTGAGCTGGCCGCCTCGGTCAGCCGTGATGAGAAGAGAGTTGCGGCCGGTTAGGATACCTTGTCCGGCCGGCGGGGTTTAAACTCCTCGGGAAAATGCTCCCAGCACCACCAGTGAGGCGGCTCTCCCTTTGTGGCGCTGCGACCGAAGCCGCCCCACTCATCGCAGCCATCCCGCTCGCAAAAATGCACGTACATTTCCGGCGCCGTTGTCAGTGCCGTCTTATCAGTGTCACTCATTACCTATTTCCTATTCACTATTGAGATAGTGGCCGAATCTCAGTTTCCCCGCCTTGGCTCCACAGGACGCGCATTTAAGGCGTCCTTCGATCTCCTCAATGACTGCGTACTTCAAGGTCTCGGGCAATTTGTCCCGCGACAACTCTCGTATCTCGTGGCAGGCAGTGCATTCGGCCATGATCTCCACATGCTGCGGGCAAACGTTGATGTATCCGGGCGACCAGTCCCTGATCTCCTGAAACCGTCGAGCGCCTACCATTTCGGCCCTCTTTCCATCGTCATGCCCCGCGGCGCACTCTTCGGCAGATAGGCAATAGCCACGCGGCGGCTGCCGCAGACCGGACAGCGCATGCGCTGCGAGAGCATAGCAAGAGGAAAATCGCGTCCCCGCGTGGCCACCAGGGTGACCAGATCCAGCTTGTGCTTCCACCGGCATTCGCGCACGCTTTTCAGCCCCTCACGCTTTCCCCAAGCGCACCTGGCGCTGACATCCCATCCTGCATCCATTGCCTCGCCGATCGTTTCGGCCATGCGTCATCCTTCCCTTTTCAGGGCCTTTCTGCCGCATTTTTGAGAAGCTCCGCCCGAGCGATGTTCCTAATATGTTCTCGCTGGTGGCCGAGTCAATAATCAATCTTGGTCAATTGCTTTTTAAGGTGTTGCTGATGTCATGGCGGCATGACAAAGCCGCCTCGCAAGCCTTCCCAGCCCTTGCTGGGTGACGCGGATGCACCACTCCGCAGCCGGCCGCGCCGGCGGCGCGATCCCGCCCAATCTCAATTGCTTCTCGACCCGATGCCGGCGCGCATCGACCCCTGCCTCGCGCTCCTCAAGCCTCGGCCGCCGAAAGGTCCGCAATGGGCGTATGAAGTAAAATGGGACGGCTACCGCTTGGCTATCCACATTGAACCTGGCGGCGTCCGCATTCTGACGCGCGGCGGCCATGACTGGACGGACCGTTTTCCTGCCATCGCCGCCCAGGCAAAGCGCCTTCCTGTTTCGACGGCGATACTGGACGGCGAAGCCGTCGTGTTTGACGAGCTGGGCCGGTCGGATTTCGGCAAGCTTCAGAAGTCGCTCGGCGGCCGCGGCGGAAAGCGGGCATCGTGGGAATCGGTCTCGATGGTCTTCGATGTCCTCTATCTCGACGGCCACGACCTCACAGAAACCGAGTTCACCGCGCGGCGCCATCTCCTCGAGGGGATAGTACCAGCCGGCGGGGAGGAGGCCATTCGGTTGTCCGAGGAGATCGAGGCGGATGGCGACACGCTCTTCCGTATCGCCTGCGAGCATGGGCTTGAGGGCATCATCGCCAAAGACCGCAACAGCACGTATCACGGCGGGCGAGGCGGCGAATGGCAGAAGATCAAATGCACCCATAGCGACGGCTTCGCGATCGTCGGCTATCAGAGGTCCAGCTCGGCGTTCGGGAATATCCGCGCGCTGCTCCTGGCTGCACGCAAAGGCGGTCAGCTGGTCTACGTCGGATCCGTCGGGACTGGCTTTAAGGCAAGCCAGGCATTGGAGCTTCGCGCGGCGATGGACAAGCTTAAGGTGTCGGCGCCTGCGGTGAAGTACACCGGGCAGCGCAAGAACCTGATCTGGATCAAACCGAAGCTCGTCGCCGAGATCGAATATCGAGCCTGGACGCACGATGGGAAGCTGCGGCACCCAGCCTATAAAGGCCTCCGTGATCCGGCGGAGAATGCTGGTATTTGCGAGATCTAGTAGGCGTTAAGGTGTGGCAGGGTGTGGCAGCGCCTGTTGAAATTCAACGGAAATTATTTCAACCAAAGTGTGGCAGTGGACGCCGCATCGGATTGAAATCGCTCGTTTTGCCAATTCCGGGCGAGGCCTCCAACAAATTCTCCAAGAGAAGCAGCGGCTTAGTAAAAGGCTTCCGGAAGTCCGGGGCCATTCATGTGTCACAAAATTTTCCCAGCAATTACAACCAATTTCCGCGAGTCTCTTTTGGCTACCGGCAGCTCCACGGCACATAGAATGGCACATGCGATGCCGGCCTAAACCCCGGCGGCGCCTCTCTTTTCCTGCCCTTGATGTTCTGTCATTCTTCCTCCATGCCCGGTGTCCTCGAAACGGCGTCCACCGATCCGCATCGCTCCTTGCGGGCGGTGACGGTCGCGAATCGTACTACACTCCGGCGTATTACGGTGAGGCGAGCAACCCGCGAACCGTTCCAGCGATCGTCAACCAAGAAAAGCGCCATCACGATGTTGGCCTCACGCGGTCGGATCGACGCCGCTCAGCTTACCGCTGCAACGAGATTCCGCGCCTTGTGGGAAGCGATGTGCCGGAGCACGCCTACGGTCGTGAGCCGGTGGATGGCGGCGGTCGTTCGGACCCGATCACCCACCGGCAGATGCATGCGGCCGAGGAGCTTGGTGTCGGGCCGTGCAGAGCGTCGCTTGGGAGCTGACCGGAAAATTGCCTCCGCACGACCCAACTCCAGGATGGGTGGATCGCTAAGAGGAAGGCATTATGCGAACTGGAACTAACTGGCTTTCTCCCGCGATCCGGTGAGTTAACCTCATTGTCCAGATGTGGTTCCGGTACGATGCCAAAAAAGCCCCGCCGAAGCGGGGCAGTTGACAACACTGGATCGCATAGGAGAAACACCCGTGCTTTCCTGATGCTACAACGAGATGAGATTGGTAAGGTTCCACGTACGGTCTCGTACTGGGGATCTACTCGCACCAGTCATTGCGCTGTTCCGGCTTCAGCCAGGAGCGAATCCTTCGGTAAGCAGCTTTTTTCCTATTTCCTTACCATTCATACGATAGATGTTCACAGCGGTGCCTATTGTTCCCGCTACGATAGTTCTTTTTATGAGCCTTTCGTCCGGCCATGTAATTCCAGCAGCTTTTAGTAGTGCTCCTCGATCCCCTGCATGCCTCCCGGGACTGCACTTCCACCGCCGGTAATACATCCAAAGGACGCCCCAATCGTCCTTTGAGCAATCTGGCAATAAGCGCAACGTCAGGATTAAGCTGTACGGGTTCGTGTTTGGAGAAGTGCCATGGTGCTGGTCGAATACTGCCTGCACAAGCTTGGAAGCTTTTTTTATGGCACTTACTATCTGAATGGTCGGGCAATGGTGCTCAGTTTCGCCATTTCCATTGGCCTGGTTCTGACGGTTTTCGCGGTGGAACTCACCTATGTGGGGTTCGGCAATTCCGGGTTCCGTCGGGTTTTCTTCGAACGCAGCAAATCCACAATCACCGACATCGTCTATTTCGTCCTTCAGGCGACGGGAATGATTACGCTGTTTGCGGCGCTCGCATCATTTGGTCTGTCCTATGCCATCACCCGCGCGGCTCAGGATGCCCCCCACCTGGACCTTGCCCGGAGGCTGCCAGGCTGGGCACATGTTCTCTTGTTCCTAGTGCTGTCAGACTTCTTGAGCTACTGGCAGCATCGGTTGATGCACCGGCTGCCCGTACTATGGCGGCTGCACGAATTTCACCACGCAGCCGAAGAGTTCAACGCGCTGACTTCGTCGCGGGAGCATCCGCTGGAGAAGGCCATAAACATGGCCATTATGGTCGTTCCGGCGCTGCTTATCGGCCTGCCAACGGCCGAATTCGCCATCGTGACCATCACCTTTGGCGCCATTGGTCTGGTCAAGCACAGCGCCATTCCCTGGCATGGCTGGTTTGGCAAATACGTGATCCAGTCACCACGCGACCACTTCATCCATCACTCCCGAGTGCGGGAACATCACGACAAGAATTTCGCCAATTATTTCCCGATCTGGGATCATTTGTTCGGCACCTATTACGAGGGCGATGCAGACGGTGCAAAGCTCGGTCTGGACCGCGACTACTTCAACCAAACCGATCCGTTCCGCGAAAGCATCGCCACAGAAATCCGTTTCTTCCAACGCGCGGGGCAAGCTGCCAAGGCCAAGTGCGGCATAAGCCCCATAAGCGGAAAACCTGCCTCGCCGCAGGGGCTGTCGGGCCCGGAACAGCGCCGGTAGCGCGAAGCTGGTATCGCTCTGTTGTGATAAGCGGCAGCTTTCTGGAATCCACGAACTAGCTAGGCCTCCAATCAACTTTTCACCCCGCGATAAGCGTCTAATTTTTCTGTAGAAACTTTCAGGTGTGGCAATTTGGACTTGAACAGTTCCGCCACACCAGAAGGCAGGTGTGGCAGTCTGTTCCCCATTCACCCTTCTGCAGCCTCGGCCTCGTCGGCGACTGCGTCAGAGCGCATGTACTCCATGCAGAGCCAACGGAAGGTGTTGGACTTCACGCCGCCGACAGGGCCTTCGCCTCTCCAGCGCGCTCTATGGCCCGCTCTGCGGCTTTCCTTGCCTTCCAGTAGGCCGTCGTGCTTCCCGCCAATGCGCAGGTAGAAGCCCATCGTGCCGTGTCGGCTTTTGTTCTTCTCAATCTGCGGTAGATCGATGTTGGCCACGTCTGTCATGCAGACGCCGCCACTCGTCGCTGTCGTTGGCGTCAGCCCTCTGGTTCGGAATGACGTCCTCTGGCCATTCCGACATAGCGGCGGCGGCGATCTCGGCGACAAGCCACACCGGCTATGCCACTTCCGCGGACGGGGGGGGAAACCGTCCTCTACCATCAGATCGACCGTTCTTCGAGGAGGTGGGCATGTCGGGCATGGTGTCTCAGCCGCTGTGGTCCTTCCTCGCAGTACCGGCAGTCTGAAGGATATTCTAAGTGCGCATATTTTATCGGGGGGGGGCGGGAGAGGCGGCCGCCGAGAACGGGAGCTCATTGGTGTCCCGCCCGCGGTACCTCATGGGGATGCCAGCGGCTCGGAATGCCGCGTCCGCAAGCATTTGGAGGCCACGACCACATTATAAGCCGTCACGGTGCGAAGCGAGTCGAGGTACTCGTTCTCGTCGTAAACCGCGTCACTTAAAAACAGGCGCGCAATCTTGTCTTGTGACTGAAGCATGAGGTCCTCTTCGTGCGAAAGCGGCAGATCATCGAAGAAGTTCATAGCGTTGTAGTTTCTGAAGTACGTCTCGTTGCCGCAAGCATATCTTATGTCATTCTGAACATAGAATTTGGCGATGGGGATAGCTATCCGATTAAGAAATTGAGATTGCTCGTATTTTCCGAACTCTCGGAGATACTCGATCGGAAATGCGACAAAAAGCAGTACAGGGAAGAAGATGATGAAGGCTGATGCCGCGAACAATATCTTGCGCACGATTGAGTAACATCCTCTCTGTAACGCGTTAGCGGGGTCCATCTGAGCCGATTAGCATATCAGAGTGGCGAAGACCCTACAGAAGATGCTGACTTACTGCCCCGTCGTCAAAAGCGTACATGTCATTAATCCGAGGAAGAGGTGGGAGCCGGACATTGTCACACGCCTCCTGGCAAAAATAGCTGTATTCGGCATTGCCGCCGGTGGACTGTTCTGGCTAGTGGCCGCCGCCGGCATCGAAAGACAGCCCGCTTCTGAAAACGTGTTTGAATAGCGGCTCTCGATATCGCGCCAGCCACCCTATCATCAAATGCTTGAGCATCCGGTTTTCAGGATTTTGACATGCGCTGCAGGAAACTCGCACGATCCGCTGCCCATTCGTCGTCAAGAAGACGCAAACCTTCATCGGTCCAGAACCCGCCTCCTAGCTCCGGCTTGACCAAGCCGTATGATGCCAACACTTCGACGGCCTTTTCGCCGGCGCTCATTGACTTGTGAACTAGCCCTTTCGGGCCTTCGTCCATGTATTGCAGACACATATGAGCCAGAGCCTTCAAAATCGTTCTTTCTTCTGATGTCATGGAAGTTATGTTCCTCGCAGTGCAAAGACTCGGCGCGCTGACTGCTACGGCAGTTTCTCGCTACCCACCACCCGATTGAGGCTTGCTGCCTTGACCCCAACCCAACTGCTCTTCGTTATCTTCCATGTCCGCGATGTTGTCAGCCAACACGGCCGCGTGCTCGGATAGAATGGCAGCCACATTGTCGAGAAGCATCGCCAGGTCAGGGTCGCCGTCGAAAAGCTGCTCCTGCTTAGCTTTCAACTTTTCGATATGGGATGCTCCATCGTGAGCGATAAGGTGTGGCAGGGTGTGGCAGCGCCCGATGAAATTCAATGGAAATTATTTCAAACAAAGTATGGCAGTGGACGCCGCACCTGATTGAAATCACTCAGTTTGCCAATTCCGGGCGAGCCAGCCAATTTCTCCTCATGACTGCTAAAAGAGTTGCGAAATCTCGCTGATTTTCGAGGTGGCTGCCGCACACTATTTTACAAGCAAGCGCACACGACCTCCGTCGCCCGCGCGGATTGTCGCGGGCTCCATGCAAGCCGCGCCGGAGTTGCTTCGGCGCTCGATTTCCTCAGATCGTTTCCCCGTCCAGCAGCCCGCAGCAGAAGATGCCGACGAGCGCTGCGACGATAAGGAAATCGAACAGGGTGAAATATTCGAAAATCGCAGACATGGCCTGCTCCTCCTATTCCCTCCGCTGCAAATCATAACATGAAGAGGCAGGGCGTTCCACGCTTGCGTTGCAGCCCTTGCCCTCCTGTGGCGCGAAAGAGCCGCCTGGCGGATTCTTTTCGCCGACCGCTGCCAAGCCTTGAAAGCATCCGTGGCGGAGATTAAGAGACGAGGGACAGGAACCGCTTTTTAAGAGCGAGAGGACATGATGGATTTCGAAGCAGCGCGCGCAAAGATGGTCGACACCCAAATCCGCACCACGGATGTTACCTCGCATTCCGTGCTGACGGCTTTTCTCACCGTGCCGCGCGAGACTTTCGTGCCGGAGAAGTCAAAGCTGCTCGCCTATATCGACAACCACGTCGAAATATCGGCCGCCGCACCGGGCAAGCCGGCCCGCTTCCTGATGGAGGCCTCTCCGCTCGCCAAGCTGCTGCAGCTGGCCGCCATCGGCAAAGACGATTTTGTGCTCGAGGTCGGGTGCGGCACGGGATATACATCGGCGCTGCTGTCGATCATCGCCGGCTCGGTCATCGCGCTCGAATGCGACGAGGCGCTGGCTGCCGAAGCGAAGGCAAAGCTTGCCGGCTACGGCAAGGTCGAGGTTGTGACCGGCCCCCTCGAAAAGGGCTACGCCGCCGGCGCCCCCTATGATCTGATCTTCGTCAACGGCGCTGTCGAGGAGGTTCCGGCCGCTCTTCTCGGGCAGTTGCGCGATGGCGGCCGTCTGGTCACCGTCGAAGGGCACGGCAATGCCGCTCGTGCCAAGGTCTTCGTCGCCGAGCGCGGCGCCATCTCGGAAAACGTCTTCTTCAACGCTTCGGTCAAGCCGCTGCCGGGTTTCGCCAAGGCGCGCGAATTCGTTTTCTGACGCGGTTCTCTCTGTTCAATTCAAGTGACGGGCGCCTTTGGCGCCCGTTTTGTCCGTGCTGCGGAAAAGCCTTCACAAACATCATTTATTCTGACGCTGTCGTCTCCGAATGCCGGCGGCAAGCATTGGGTAACAAAACTGTGCATGGCCGCATTCAATTGATTCGCGATGATTTTTTTCGCGTCTGGGGTATTCTAAGGTCGTGGTGATTCGGATGAACGCTCCACACCGTCCGATCGTTGTGTTGGAATAACGGGGATAGATATGGCTCAGCCAAGTGTAGCGCGTGAACCGTCCATGGAAGAAATTCTGGCCTCCATCCGCCAGATCATCGAAAGCAATGAACCCGGCGCCGGCAAGGCGATTTCAGCTTCCGTGCCGCCGGTTTACGGCGCCGACGACGACGAAAACGGTTCCGAAATCCATCTGACGGTGGATGACACCTATGCCGGCGTGGAGTTTCCCGAACCGGCCATGCGCTCTTCCGATCCGCGTTTCGTCGCCGCCAATTCGGCCGGCACCCCTGAGACCGAAGCGCCGGCCCGCGCGCTGTCGCTTGCCGATGTCGCAGCCCGCGTGCGCGCCGCCTCCGAGCGCAGCGCCGTGCAGGCCGGTCAAGCCTTGCGCGAAATTCCGAGCGGCTTCCGCCAGCCGGAGCCGCAGCCGGCCGTCATGCCGGAGCCCCCGCGCGCTGCAAGTCCACAGCCGCAGCCGACACAGCCCGTTTTTGCCGCTGCCGCAGCACCCGTTTCCTCTGTTCCCGTCCAACAGCCGGCAGAACCGACGCTTGCCGAAACACCGCGTGTCGCCGTCGCCGAGCAAGCCGCTGCTGCCGCCGAAACTGCGCCACCGGCTTTGGAGCCCGCTCCTTCGTCGACCGAGCGTTTCCTGCCGAGCGTTGTCGAGGAGGTCCAGCCGGCGCTGCTTTCGGAAGATGCCGGTCTGCAGATCAGCCGCTCCTTCGAGGAGCTTGCCACGGCGATCGACGGTGCCGAGAGTCGGTCGCTGGACGAGATTGCCGAGGACATGCTGCGCCCGATGCTGCGCGAATGGCTTGACGATAATCTGCCGACGCTGGTCGAACGGCTGGTGCGCGAGGAAATCGAGCGCGTGGCGCGCGGCCCGCGCCGCTGATCGGATTGTTTTTTCCTGGAAAAGCCGCTCCGGTCTCCGGGCGGCTTTTTTATTGACTTGGCCGTGGCCATCCTATTTACAACCCCCCATCCTCGAACCTCGAAATTGGTCAGAAAATGCTCGACAAGACCTATGATTCCGCTGCCGTCGAACCCAAAATCGCCGCGAAATGGGATGAGGCGGATGCCTTCCGCGCCGCCGCGAACGCCAAACCGGGGGCCGAGACCTTCACCATCGTGATCCCGCCGCCAAACGTCACCGGTTCGCTCCATATGGGGCACGCGCTCAACAATACGCTGCAGGACATCATGGTGCGTTTCGAGCGCATGCGCGGCAAGGACGTGCTCTGGCAGCCGGGCATGGATCACGCCGGCATCGCCACCCAGATGGTCGTCGAGCGCAAGCTGATGGAGCAGCAGCTGCCGGGCCGCCGCGAGATGGGCCGCGAGGCC
This sequence comes from Rhizobium sp. CBN3, assembly GCF_030518245.1. NCBI lineage: Bacteria > Pseudomonadati > Pseudomonadota > Alphaproteobacteria > Hyphomicrobiales > Rhizobiaceae > Rhizobium > Rhizobium sp. CBN3. The sequence continues at coordinate 82,959 of NZ_JAULSE010000010.1, read as the reverse complement.
TTCATCGACAAGATTTGGGAGTGGAAGGCGGAATCGGGCGGCCTGATCTTCAACCAGCTGAAGCGCCTCGGCGCCTCCTGCGACTGGTCACGTGAGCGCTTCACCATGGACGAAGGCCTGTCGCAGGCCGTTCTCGAGGTTTTCGTCACGCTCTATAAGGAAGGCCTGATTTACAAGGACAAGCGCCTCGTCAATTGGGACCCAAAACTTCTGACGGCGATTTCCGACATGGAGGTCGAACAACACGAGGTGAAGGGCCATCTCTGGCATCTGCGTTATCCGCTCGAGCCGGGTGTCACCTATCAATATCCGATCGCCTTCGACGAGGAAGGCAAGCCGACTGAGTTCGAGACGCGTGACTATATCGTCGTCGCCACGACGCGACCGGAGACGATGCTCGGCGATACCGGCGTTGCCGTGAACCCCGAAGACGAGCGTTACAAGCCGATCATCGGCAAGCATGTCATCCTGCCGATCGTCGGCCGCAGGATACCGATCGTCGCCGATTCCTATGCTGATCCGACGGCCGGCACAGGCGCGGTGAAGATCACACCTGCCCATGATTTCAACGACTTTGAAGTCGGCAAGCGCGCGAAGCTGCGGGCGATCAACGTCATGAACGTCGATGGCACCATTGCCATCAAGGACAATGAAGACTTCCTTGAAGGTCTCGACAATCCGGCGGCGCTGCATGGCGCCTGGGACCGTCTGGAAGGGCAGGACCGTTTCTATGCGCGCAAGGTCATCGTCGAGATCTTCGAAGAGGCCGGCCTTGTCGACAAGATCGAACCGCACAAGCATATGGTCCCGCATGGCGACCGCGGCGGCGTGCCGATCGAGCCGCGGCTGACGGAACAATGGTTTGTCGACAACAAGACATTGGGGCAGCCTGCCCTGGAGTCCGTTCGCGAGGGAAGAACCAGATTTATTCCCAGGAATTGGGAAAACACCTATTTCAACTGGCTGGAGAACATCGAACCGTGGTGTATCTCCCGCCAGCTCTGGTGGGGCCATCAGATTCCCGCTTGGTACGGCCCCGATGGTCAGGTCTTCGTCGAAAAGACCGAGGAGGAGGCGCTGCAGGCGGCGATCCAGCATTACCTCTCGCATGAGGGGCCAATGAAGGCCTATGTCGAGGACCTCCTCGAAAACTTCAAGCCTGGCGAAATCCTGACGCGGGACGAGGACGTGCTCGACACCTGGTTCTCTTCTGCGCTCTGGCCTTTCTCGACGCTCGGCTGGCCGGACGAGACGCCGGAACTCGCGCGTTACTACCCGACGAATGTCCTCGTCACCGGTTTCGATATCATCCCCTTCTGGGTCGTTCGCATGATGCAGATGGGCCTGCATTTCATGAAGGACGAGAATGGCGATCCCGTCGAACCCTTCCATACGATCTATATCCACGCACTGGTGCGCGATAAGAACGGGCAGAAGATGTCGAAGTCGAAGGGCAACGTCATCGACCCTCTGGAACTGATCGACGAATACGGCGCCGATGCGCTGCGCTTCACCCTGGCGATCATGGCCGCACAGGGCCGCGATGTGAAGCTCGACCCGGCCCGCATCGCCGGCTACCGCAATTTCGGCACCAAGCTCTGGAACGCCACGCGTTTTGCCGAGATGAACGGTGCCAAGAGCGATCCGCACTTCGTGCCGGAGGCTGCCGAACTCACCATCAACCGCTGGATCCTGACGGAGCTTGCCCGTACGGAACGTGACGTTACGGAGGCGCTTGAAGCCTTCCGCTTCAACGATGCCGCCAGCGCGCTCTACCGTTTCATCTGGAACGAAGTCTGCGACTGGTATCTCGAGCTGCTGAAGCCGGTCTTCAACGGCGAGGACGAGGGCGCCAAGGCCGAAGCCCAGGCCTGCAGCGCCTATATTCTCGAAGAGATCTACAAGCTCTTGCATCCCTTCATGCCCTTCATGACCGAAGAGCTTTGGGCGCATACCGCAGGCGAAGGCAAGGAACGCGACACGCTGGTCTGCCATGCCGAATGGCCGGCGCCGTCCTATGCCGACAACGCAGCCGCCGACGAGATCAACTGGCTGATCGACCTCGTCTCCGGCATCCGCTCCGTGCGCGCCGAAATGAACGTGCCGCCGTCGGCGACCGCCCCGCTGGTCGTCGTCAAGGCCAACAATCTCACGCGCGAAAGGCTGTTCCGCCACGACGCCGCCATCAAGCGGCTTGCCCGCGTGGAAGCGATATTGCTCTCCGACGATGCGCCGAAGGGCGCGGCCCAGATCGTCGTCGCCGAAGCCACCGTCTGCCTGCCGCTCGGCAATCTGATCGACCTTGCTGCCGAAAAGGCCCGCCTGGAAAAGGCGATTGCCAAGATGGACGGAGAAATCGCCCGCATCAATGGCAAGCTTTCCAACGAGAAGTTCGTCGCCAACGCCAATCCCGAGGTGGTTGAGGCCGAGCGCGAGCGTCTCGATGAGTTGAAGGGGCAGATCGCCAGCTTGAAAACCGCGCTTTCCAGGGTCAGCGAAGCCGGATAAATTTCATCGCCGATTTTGGTAAGTTATTTCAAAGGCGCGCCCGCTTCGGGCGCGTCTTTTGTCGTCTGGGGCAAGCCTGATTCGGTCTTGAGCGCGGCTGATTTGAGGCCCTGAGCCTGTGGATTTTGGCTTTACGACTATCCTTTTGGTGAAAACTGTCACTGTTGTCGGATTGATACAGCTTCTGCAATGTTTGGAATGAAAACCCAAAAGCCCACCTCAAAATCGATAGCTCTAGAATAATATTTTATTAACCAGATTTTTTGACGTGTCCGTCAATTTCTTTACGTAAGTTAGCCACTGCAATGCCTGGGAGCGCCGCCGTGGGGCGCGTTGCCATGTCGAGCGGACGCTTACTAAAGTGGCGTACATCAATTGCTGGAGTGGGGGAGACACAATGGCATCGCGTATGTTTTCCAAGAGCGTAACGTCGCTCGTTCTTCTTTCGTGGCTTGCCTCGCCGTCCTTTGCCGGTGGCCTGGAGCGCGGCGGCTATAACATCGATCAGCTGTTCGATACGTCGCCTTTCTCGTTTCAGTCGGGCGTGACCTACGTCACGCCGCAGCGCAAGCTGAAGGATGTCCGGGACACGAATACGTCGATACTGACAGGAGGCGGCAATCTGAACAGCCGTCCAGACACGGCTGACGATACCTCAAATTACACCATCCCCTATATTGGTTTTAAGGCTGGTTTTGGCGATGCAGTCGACTGCCTCGTTGACTATTCGGAGCCCTTCGGCGCGCACACCGACCCCGGCGTGAACTGGGCAGGCGCCAACGATAACATTGAGACAGAGATCAAAACCCGCAACTATGGCGGCACCTGCTCCTATCGTTTTGATGTCGGCCCTGGGCAGCTTCGCTTCATTGGCGGCGCTTTTTATCAGGAAGTCGAAGGCTTCAAGGAACGTCTGGTTTCAACGCTTCCGCTTCTGCTTGGTACTGGAACCGGCGTCGGTCGCCTGGATATCGACGATAGCGGTTGGGGCTGGCGCGCCGGCATCGCTTACGAGATCCCGGAATATGCGATGCGTGCGAGCCTCGTCTATAACAGTCGCGTCAAGTACGATGACCTGTCAGGGACCGTTGATCTCCGTCAGGTTCCGGTTGTGCCGTTGTACGGGGGCTTAGTCACACCTGTTTCCGGTTCCGCCGAAGCGCCGGATTCGCTGGAGTTGAAGCTGCAAAGCGGTATCGCTCCGGATTGGCTTGCATTCGGATCGGTTAAATGGACGAATTGGAGCGTCCTGCAGTCGGTAGCATTCTGCCCGACCAACGGTTTGCCTTGCCCCGCGGGTGGTCTAACTTCGCTCGACCTTCTTTATCGTGATGGTTGGACGATCTCCGGCGGTGTCGGCCATAAGTTCAATGAACAGTGGGCCGGTGCAGTCAGCCTGACATGGGATCGCGGCACCAGCCAGGGCTATGGCGCGCAGACAGACAGCTGGACGCTCGGTCTCGGTGCGGCCTATACGCCGACAGAACATATCGAATGGCGCTTTGCAGGTGCCGTGGGCGTGTTGACGAGCGGTTCGTCTGGTGCTGTGACCCGGAATGGCGTCACATACGGAGATGATGTCTCCTATTCCTTTGACGATGATCTGGTCGCTGCACTGTCGACAAGCATAAAGATCAAGTTTTAATTCCACGTTTTGAAGAATAGAGGAGCCCGGCACTGCCGGGCTCTTCTTTATGTGCGCCCATTAATCATATTATTTTCTGGTCTCGTTTTGTGACGATTCAGCAACAGTTTTTTACGATGAATGGCGTATGGTGGCGATGGGGTGAATTTGTCCATTTCCCGCCACAAAGAGAGCGCAGCGGTATTTGCGGGCGAGGTGATGGCAGACTTACGGTGCGTGTAATCAGTAGCATGAATCGATTTTTTTCCGGTAACAGCAAATCGTACGGCGCAAGTGGCGACAGCCGCGTGATTGCGGCCGTTTTTCTTTCCGGACAAGGCTATTGCGACCAGAAATTCGACCTCACTATCATGCCATCTATCCATCCATTGCTGTCGTTCTCTGCCCGTTCGAACAGGCAGCCGAGCTTAACGGCAGATGTCGATACCGGTTTGGTCACATTTACTATTTACGAATGCGATAAAGGCGGGAAGGCGGATGGCGCGCCCGTCGAAAGAGCGCCGAGAAGGTTGCAGGCGGACCGTGCCGGGAGCCGGGTGGTCCTGAATGATGTGCTGAAAATTCGGCCTTTGAGAAAAGGCCTATGGGCTGGATGCGACGCGGGCAAAGGGGCCATGGAGCTCGCCGCGGGATCGCTCGCCTCGAAAGAATACATCCGCGGTATGCCTGGCGTCAGCGCCGGCTGCGCGCGATGAACGAAAGAAATCGGTTGAAATGGTAACGTCCGAGTTCAAACTGTTCAAATTCATGCTGGTGAGCATGTGGATGGCAATATCGCTGTCCGGTCCGGTTCAGGCTTTCGACATCAAGAGCGACGTCAGCAAGGAGTCCGGTCCTTTCGATCTGTTCAAGTTCGGCTTCAAGGCCTACAAAAACGGACAGAAAGAGGAGGCGGTCGAAGCCTACAAATACGCCGCCGAAAAGGGCCATACCGGTTCGCGCTGGGCGCTCGCCAACATGTATGCCGACGGCGACGGCGTCACCCAGGACGATTTCGAAGCCTTCAAGATCTACAGTGAGATCGCCCAGCAGGGTGTCGAACCCGGCTCGGAAGATACCGGCTTCTTCGTCAACGCGCTCCTCTCGCTCGCCAACTACTACAAGCATGGAATTGCCGGCAGCCCGGTCAAGATCGATCTCACTCAGGCGCGCCAGCTCTATTTTCAGGTTGCCTCCACCTTTGGCGTTCCCGAAGCACAGTTTCAGCTGGCGCAGATGATGCTGGCCGGCGAAGGCGGCAATGCCAGCCCGCAGCAGGCGAAAAAATGGTTGAACCAGGCCCGCAAAAGTGGCCACCCCGGCGCCATGGCGATTTTCGGAAATATTCTTTTCGACGAAGGCCAGACCGCTCGCGGTCTCGCGCTGATGACTGCCGCTCTCGACCGCTGCAAGCCCAAGGATTGCAGCTGGATGGAGGCGCTGCAGGAGCAGGCCTTCTCGGTTGCCAATGAGGCCGACCGTCGCACGGCAGTTTCGCTGTCGCACGCCATTGCGAGCGGTTCCGACTGACGCTTTCCGTTCAGCGCCACGCGGCATTCAACCCGTGCGTCTCCGCGCGCCCCTGAAATGACGCGCTGCCATGGGCTCGGAATGTCAGGCTGCGAAATCGAAATAGGCGATCACCGGTACGTGGTCGGACGGCTTTTCCCACGCCCGTACATGTTTTTCGATAGCTGCCGACGTCATCCGGTCGGCCGCTTCCGGTGACAGCAGCAGATGGTCGATGCGGATGCCGTTGTTCTTCGGCCATGCACCTGCCTGATAATCCCAGAAGGAATAGAGACGCGTCGCGTCCGTCGTCGCGCGCACCGCATCGGTCAAGCCGAGATTTTCAAGTCTGCGGAAGGCCTGCCGCGTCTGCGGCAGGAACAACGCATCGCTTTCCCATACCTTGGGATCGAAACAGTCGTGCGGTTCAGGAATGACGTTGTAATCGCCGGCAAGCACCAGCATCTCTTCATAGGCCAGCCGTTCGGCCGCAAAGCTCCTCAGACGCTCCATCCAGGCGAGCTTATAGGGGTATTTCTCGGTGTCGGCGGGATTGCCGTTCGGGAGATAGATGCAGCAGACGCGCAGGATGCGCGTGTCGGGCAGGGTGAACACCGCTTCCAGGAAACGCGCCTGTTCGTCCAGCGGGTCGCCGGGCAGGCCGCGATTGACTTCAAAAGGTGAAGTCTTGGAGAGGATCGCGACGCCGTTGAATCCCTTCTGGCCGTGCGTCTCGACATGATAGCCGAGCGCTTCGATCTCCAGCCGGGGAAAGCCTTCGTCGATCGTCTTGATCTCCTGCAGGCAGACGATATCGGGATCGGAATCCTTGAGCCATTGTGTGAGATTGTCGATGCGCGCCTTGACGCCGTTGATGTTCCAGGTCGCGATCTTCATGCTCTGTTCCGTTCGCTAGGGCATGTCGCGCAAAACTATGCGGCTGTTTTTGCGATTTACGACACGCGGAAAATCAAGAGCTAAAGCGTGGCAAGCGAATCTGAAAGATCGCGACGCGCTTCAGTGCGCTCCTTTTATCGCGGTCTTTCGCCGCTGGACAAGCCGATAAACCGGCTGGAAGCAATTCTTCCGCCGGTCGTTGGGGACAACGCTGTGTGTTCGGATATTCAGATCGAGAAGCTGGTGCCGCAGCCGCAGCTTGCCACCGCATTCGGGTTCTTGATCTGAAAGGATTGGCCAAGCAGATTGTCGACGAAGTCGATCTCCGACCCTGCCATATAGACGAGCGACAGGCTGTCGATCAGCACCTTCGCGTCGTTCTTTTCGACGACGATGTCGTCATCCCCAGCGCTGTCGGCAAGGTCAAACTTGTAGGAAAAGCCCGAACAGCCGCCGCCTTCGACGGAAACGCGCAGCGCGCTCTTGCCGGCCTCCGCACTGATGATGGCGGCGATACGCTTTGCCGCGGCATCCGAAAGAGTTACACTCGTATCCGTCATATTTCCTCCTGCCGGGGTCAAGATCCGGAGAGAATGGGTTTTGGCACTCGAATGTTCAAATGCCTGATATCAAAGGAACTTACCATGATCTTCGCGAAAAGGCCATGATGCGCCGAAGCGGTCGGCGAACGCCGCTTTGCCGTTTCGTCGGGCTATAGGTATGAAGAGGGCAAAGCGGCGTCAATGGGCAGATGCGGCTACAGGCAGAATGACGGTGAAGAATGACGATTGACAGGCGAGCTCTAGGTTTCGGCGGCAGCGAGAGGGCGGTCTATGCGGCCGACCCGTGGACGACGCGTGGGCGTCTCTATCCGGAAGACAGCAGTCCGACTCGCTCCGATTTCCAACGCGACCGCGATCGCATTGTCCATACCACCGCCTTCCGCCGGCTGAAGCACAAGACCCAGGTCTTCATCGCCCAGGACGGCGATCACTATCGCACCCGGCTGACGCATACGATCGAGGTGGCGCAGATTGCCCGTGCGCTTGCCCGCGCCCTGAAACTCGACGAGGACCTGGCCGAGGGCGTGGCGCTGGTGCACGATTTCGGCCACACGCCGTTCGGCCATACCGGCGAGGACGCGCTGCACGAGGTGCTGCTGCCTTATGGTGGCTTCGACCACAATGCCCAATCGCTGCGCATCGTGACCAAGCTCGAGCGGCGATATGCCGAATTCGATGGCATCAATCTGACATGGGAAAGCCTCGAAGGGCTCGTCAAACACAATGGTCCCCTGCTGACGCCGGAAGGGGCCGGCACGCGCGGCCCGGTTCCGCAGCCGATCCTCGATTATTGCGAATTGCACGATCTCGAGCTCGCGACTTATGCCAGCCTGGAAGCCCAGGTCGCGGCGATCGCCGACGACATCGCCTATAACACCCACGATATCGACGACGGCCTGCGCTCCGGCTATCTGAGTTTCGAGATGCTGGAGGAAATTCCCTTTCTTGCCGGATTGATGGCGGAGGTGAGGGGGCGCTATCCGCATCTGGAACCGAGCCGATTCACCCACGAGATCATGCGCCGCCAGATCACCCGCATGGTCGAGGACGTCATCGGCGTCGCGCAGGAGCGCCTATCACTCCTTCGTCCCGAGAGTGCAGCCGAGATCCGCGGCGCCGACCGGGTTATCGCCACCTTTTCCGAAGAGATGGCCGAAACCGACAGGCAGATCAAGGCGATGCTCTTCAAGCGCATCTATCGCAATCCCGATATCATGCGCATCCGCGCCGGTGCTGCCCAGATCGTCACGGACCTCTTTGCCGCTTACATGGCCAGTCCCAAGGAGATGCAGAGCCATTACTGGGTCGATCATATCGCGGGGCTCGCCGATGCGCCGAAGGCTCGTCATGTCGGCGACTATCTTGCCGGCATGACCGACACCTACGCGATCAGTGCCCACAGGCGATTGTTTGACCACACTCCGGATTTGCGATAGGCAGCGGTCGCCCGCCGAAGGCCGATTTGCGCCTTTGGCACAGCCTATGCATGGAAGAGTGCGATGAACCTTTTTACCGACTTCGAAGCCAGGATCAAAACCGCCCTTGAACAGATCGATCTGGTCAGGGAAAAGCGATCTGAGCTCGATTTCGGCCGCATCGCAGTCGAACCGCCGCGCGATGCGAGTCACGGCGACGTTGCGACCAACGCCGCGATGGTGCTGGCAAAGCCGCTCGGCACCAATCCTCGCGCCCTTGCAGACGTCATCATCGCCAAGCTCAAGGAGGATGCCGACGTCGCCGATGTTTCGGTGGCAGGTCCCGGTTTCATCAACATCCGTCTCGCCGTCGGCTATTGGCAGCGGCTGCTGGCTTCCGTCATCGGCGCCGGCACCGACTATGGCCGCTCGACCCTCGGTGAAGCCCGCAAGGTCAACGTCGAATATGTCTCGGCCAATCCGACCGGCCCGATGCATGTCGGTCATTGCCGCGGCGCCGTCGTCGGCGATGCGCTCGCCAACCTGCTCGCCTTTGCCGGTTACGGCGTCGAGAAGGAATATTACATCAACGATGCCGGCTCGCAGATCGACGTGCTCGCCCGGTCGGTCTTCCTGCGTTATCGCGAAGCGCTGGGTGAACGGATCGGCGAAATCCCGTCGGGTCTCTATCCGGGCGACTATCTCGTGCCCGTCGGACAGTCGCTTGCCGCCGATTACGGCGTCCGGCTGCACAACATGCCGGAAGAGCAGTGGATGCCGATCGTCAAGGATCGCACCATCGACGCGATGATGGTCATGATCCGCGAAGATCTGGCGGCGCTGAACGTCCATCACGACATCTTCTTCTCCGAGCGCACCTTGCACGCCAACGGCGCGGCAGCCATCCGCACCGCGATCAACGACCTGACCTTCAAGGGTTACGTCTACAAGGGCACGCTGCCGCCGCCGAAGGGCCAGCTTCCTGAAGACTGGGAAGATCGCGAGCAGACACTGTTCCGCTCGACCGAGGTTGGCGACGACATGGACCGGCCGCTGATCAAGTCGGACGGCTCCTATACCTATTTCGCCGCCGACGTCGCCTACTTCAAGAACAAGTTCGATCGTGGTTTCGACGAGATGATCTATGTGCTTGGCGCCGACCATGGCGGCTACGTCAAGCGCCTGGAAGCGGTTGCACGCGCCGTTTCGGAGGGTAAGGCGAAGCTGACGGTGCTGCTCTGCCAGCTCGTCAAGCTCTATCGCAATGGCGAACCGGTGAAGATGTCGAAACGTTCGGGCGATTTCGTCACGCTTCGGGACGTCGTCGAGGAAGTCGGCCGTGATTCGGTCCGCTTCATGATGCTTTATCGCAAGAATTCCGAACCGCTCGACTTCGATTTCGCCAAGGTGACGGAGCAGTCGAAGGATAATCCTGTTTTTTACGTGCAGTATGCGCATGCCCGCTGCATGTCGGTCTTCAGGCAGGCAAGAGAGGCTTTTCCCGGCCTCGATCTTTCGCCCGAGGATCTTGCGAAAGCCGTTGCTGGCATTGGCGATCCGGCCGAATTGCAGCTCGTCGCCAAGCTTGCCGAATTCCCGCGTATTGTCGAGGCGGCCGCCCAGTCGCAGGAGCCGCATCGCATCGCTTTTTACCTCTATGACCTCGCCAGTGCGTTCCACGCGCACTGGAACAAAGGTAAAGATCAGCCGGAATTACGATTTGTTAATGATAAAAACCGAGAATCAAGTATTGCCAGACTTGGGCTGGTGTACGCCGTCGCGTCGGTTTTGAAGTCGGGACTTGCCATTACAGGCACTGCCGCACCTGACGAAATGCGATAACGTCACCATTTACCCACAATGCGCTGGCATTTGAGCGTTGGCGTTTGCGAGTGGGATAGGCATGGCTGAGAAACAATTTGCGTATGATGCGCGCGGAAAAGACGATCTGTTTGCCGACGACGATCCGTTGGCCGAACTTGCCCGGATCGTCGGTTTCGAGCCGCGTGTTGCAGCGAATACCGTAAGCGACGCCGCCCGGCGCGAACCTGCCTTCGATCTGGAGGATGAGCTCGGGCGAGAATTCGATCGCTACGATTCACCGCGTCCGCTGGCCGAACTCGATCGGCCGGCCGAGCCGATCTCCGACGGCATCGCTTCCGAAGACTATGTCGAGCCCATTCTCGATGCTTCTCCCGCTGCCGTAAGCGTGGATGTTCCGGAGCCCGTCTCCGTTGGTCCCGTCGCCGCAGAAGAAGCTGCCCAACCTCCGGCAAGGAACTGGGACGTAGTCGCTGCCGACGGGGCGTCCGGTCCGCAGCAGCTGTCCGTCGATCCTGTTTCCGAGGTGCCGGCTCAAACCGCTTTCGGCGGCGCCCGCGACCTGATCGAGGAACTCGAACTGTCGATCGGTGCAGCGCCGGTCTCTTCGCTGGCGCAGTCCGCCAAAGCCCCGCAATGGTCGGCCGCCAGCATCAGGCTGCCGCTCGCCAATTTCCACGCCCCGAAACGTGAGGAGCCGGTGGCAGTGGTCGAGCCGGCCGCCGAAGCAGTCGCTGCGCCTGCGGCTGAAGCCGTCGCTGAACCGATGGCTGAAGCAGCGGTTGCCGATCTTGCCTCGGCGGAGCCGGAGCCCGTGGTCGAGCGGCCGGCGCCCGTCGCCGCTGTCGAACTTCCCGAGGAGTTCGAATCCGCGGCGCCGTCGTTCGGCTTCCCGGCCGAGCTCGATCGCCACGATGAAGCAATTGCGCCGCAAGAAACTGCTGAAGCCGAGGAATTCGTTGAAGTCGAGGACGATCTGGAAGAGTTCGGTTCCGACGCCGGTTTCGATCTCGCGGCCGCCGTCGACGGCGAAATCCAGGCCGATGCCGCGCTGACCGAGGTCGGACCTGAAGTTCCGCATATCGCCGGCACCTTCGATGTCGACGACCTGCTGGCCGACGTCTCGCGCTATCCCGTGCCCCGCCCGGTATTGCAGCGTGCCAATCTGGCGCCGGTTTCGCCGGAGCCCGCTCCCGTCGAAGTCGCCCCGGTTGCTGCCGCACCGGTTCAGCCGGAGGCGATCGCGCCCGCGCCGATCCTGTCCGCTCCGATCGAAATAGCGCCTGCCTATGCTGCCGAAGCCGCAAGGCCGATCGCGCCGCAGCCTGCCGCGATCACGCAGTCCCAGCCTGACGTGACGGCCTATTCACGGGCGCCGCAGCCCGCGCCGGAAGCCGATGATCCCTTCGCGGGCCACGATTTCGAACTGGACCTCGCCGGTATCGAGCTGGAACTTGCCGATCTCGATTTTTCCGAAGCAGCAGAGCCGGCGCCGCAGCCAAAGGCACAGCCGGCGTCCGCTGCGCCCCAGCAGGCAACGCCTGAGCACCCGCAGGCCGCTGTCCCGGCGCAGCCCGTGCCGGTCCTGGTTTCCGAGCAGCCGGCTCCGGCTCCGGCTTTCAACTGGGCACCTGCCGCAGAGGCGTCCGCCGCTGAATCGACCGAAGATCTGCCCTTCGATCCGGCGATGATCTCCGATCCGGAGGATCGTCCCGAGACGGTGGACGACATGCATGTGCCGGCGCTGCCGCCGGTCGAGCAGCCCGCTCCGGTTGCAAAAACCGCGGATTTCGATTTCGATCTCGATGCGGAGATCGCGAGCTTTTTCGAACCGGCCAAGCCGCGCGAAACGGCGGCGTCCGCCCGTAATATGGCTGCCGCTGCGGCAACGCCGGTCAAGCCGACCATTGCCGACGGTCTCGATGATTTCGAACGGGCGCTGGAGGAGGATTTCCGCCGCAGCGTGCGCGAGCCGGTCGAACGCCGGGAGACCTCCGAGGTCCACATCGAGTCGGCAAGCCAGGCCGCTGATTTTAGCCGCGCCCGGTCGATGCGCCGGCTGCTGGCCGGGGCGGTCGTGCTGGTGGTCTTCGCCGGCGTCGGTTATGGGGTCTATTCCTCCGTCTGGAACGGCGAAGGGCTCGGCATTGTCTCGTCCGGCGAACCCCGTGTGATCACGGCCGACAAGGAGCCGGTCAAGGTCGTTCCGGAAAATCCCGGCGGTAAGACGGTGCCGAACCAGGATAAGGCCGTCTACGACCGCGTTGCGGGTTCCGCCGAGGAGCCGAAGCAGAAGGCGCTCGTCTCTTCCGACGAGGCGCCGGTCGATGTTGTCCAGCGCACCTTGACGCCGGAGGCATTGCCGGAAGATGACGAGAACGCCGGCGCTGACGATCGGGTCACGCCGACGGCGGTTGGCGAGACGGAGGATCCGCGTCTGTTGCCGAACCACGCCAACGCCGACGACGCTTCTGCAACCGACGCCGACAAGACGCCGTCCGTCTCGCCGCGCAAGGTCCGCACGATGATCGTCAAGCCTGACGGCACGCTGGTCGCCCGCGAGGAGTCCGCGCCGGCCGACCAGCCGGCGCCGTCTGCTCAGCCTATGCCGTCTGACCAGCCGCCAGTGACGGCGCAGTCGGCCCCGTCTACGCCATCGGCCCCGATCGCGCCGCCGGCTGCCGGATCGGCTGCGAGCTTCCCGGCAAGCGCCGAGATTGCTTCCGCCGATGCGCGTTCTGCAGCACCAGTTCAAACCGCGCCGGCACAGCCGTCGCCTGCCGCAAGTGCCGATGGGCAGGCGGCAAATCCCACGCCGGTCGATGCGCCGGTACGGCCGGTCAAGACGGCAACGATCGCCGATACGGCCCCGGTTCCGATCGCCCGTCCGGCCGATCAGCCTGTCAACGTCGTTAGCACTGTTACCGATAAGGGCAATGTGCGCACGCCCGCGCAGCAGCCGAAGCCGACGCAGGTCGCCTCGGCAACGCCGGCCGCCGCCCAGCCGCAGCAAGCCGCATCAGCGGGTGGCTACGGCCTCCAGATCGCTTCGCTGCCGTCGGAGGACGAGGCGAATAAATCTTATGCAAACCTGTCGAAAAAATTCGCCGGCGTGCTTGCTGGCCGCGCCCATGAGATCCGCAGGGCCGATATCGCCGGCAAGGGCACTTTCTACCGTGTCCGCATCCCGGTCGGCTCCAAGGATGAGGCCGCAGCGCTCTGCGAACAGTATCGCGCAGCGGGCGGAAGCTGCCTGATCTCCAAATAACATCGGCCATTGAATTATGAGAGCGGCGAGCCGGATCGGCCCGCCGCTCTTTTTTGTGCATCGCGTCCGCGCTTGCTCGCATTTGGCCAGCCGCTGTTTATGATTCTTCCATGACCGAATCAAAAGCGATGATCCTTGGCTGCAGCGGCCTTGCCCTCACATCTGAAGAAAAGGCCTTTTACCGGGGCGAACGGCCCTGGGGCTTCATCCTCTTCGGGCGCAATATCTCCGAAGCAGCGCAGATCACCGATCTCGTCGCCGAAGTGCGCGACAGCGTCGGCTGGCATGCGCCGGTGCTGATCGATCAGGAGGGTGGTCGCGTCCAGCGCATCCGCCCGCCGATCCTGCCGCGTTATCCCTCAGGCCAGGCGCTGGGCGATCTCTATCGCCGAAACCCGGCGCTCGGGCTGCGCGCCGCCTGGGTGATGTCGCGCCTGCATGCCTTCGACCTTTCGAACCTTGGCATCAATGTCGATTGCCTCCCGGTTCTCGACGTGCCGGTCGAAGGCAGCAGCAATGTCATCGGCGACCGCGCCTACGGTGGCGATCCAAAGACGGTCATCGCAATGGGACGGGCGGCCGGCGAGGGGCTGAAGGCCGGCGGCCTGCTGCCCGTGATGAAGCATATGCCCGGCCATGGTCGCGGCTTTGCCGATTCACATCTGGAACTGCCTGTCGTCACCGTCTCGCGCGATGAGCTGGAGGCCCATGATTTCCCGCCCTTTATCGCGATGAAGGACGAGTTGATGGCAATGACCTGCCATCTCGTCTTCACATCAATCGATCCTGACAATCCGGCGACGACCTCGCGCAAGGTGATCGACGGCGTTATCCGCGAGCACATCGGTTTTGGCGGTCTGCTGCTTTCCGACGACAGTTCGATGAATGCTCTTTCCGGCACGATCGGTGAACGGGCGGCGAATATCATTGCAGGGGGATGCGATATCGTGCTGCATTGCAATGGCAAGATGGACGAGATGCTAGATGTCGTGGCAAATGTTCCGCCGCTGGCCGGTCTTTCGCTTGCCCGCGCAAAAGCGGTAGAAGCAGGTTTTACCGCTCCGGATAGTGCCGACGAGGCGGAGTTGAGGGCGGAATTCGAGGCGATGTTCGTGTCGGTGTGATCGTAGGAGAGCAGGGTGGTGAGCACGGTCAAAGGCACGGAACGTCCGCAGGCGGCAACGCCGATGGACAAGCTGTGGCAGGAGAACGGCGCCGAGCGTGCCACCCACGAGCCGGCGCTGGTGATCGACGTCGCCGGATTCGAAGGCCCGCTCGACCTGCTGCTCTATCTCGCCCGCAACCAGAAGGTCGACCTGTCGCGCATTTCCGTATTGGCGCTCGCCGAACAATATCTGCAGTTCGTCGAAAGCGCCCGGCGCATCCGCATCGAGCTTGCCGCCGATTATCTCGTCATGGCGGCCTGGCTTGCCTATCTCAAGTCGCGCCTGCTCATTCCCCAGCAGGTCAAGGATGACGGCCCTTCCGGCGAGGAGATGGCGGCAACGCTCGCCTTCCGCCTGAAGCGTCTCGAAGCCATGCGCCAGGCGGCGGAGGGCCTCGTCAACCGCAACCGTCTCGGCCGCGATATCTTCGCCCGCGGTGCGCCGGAGCATATTCCCGACCGGCAGCAATCCGCTTATGCGGCAAGTCTCTATGATCTCCTGACCGCCTATGCGGCGCTGCGCCAGCGCCATGCCATAACCCAGGTGACGATCGAGAGGCGTAATGTCTGGTCGCTGACCGATGCCCGTGAGCTGCTGACCCAGATGATCGGCGAGGTCGGTGACTGGACGGCGATGGAGCATTATCTGCTGCGCTATCTCGCAGCGCCCGAGGAACGCGTCACGGCGATTGCCAGCGCCTTTGCCGCTTCGCTGGAGCTGGTGCGCGAGGGCAAGCTTGAGATCCGTCAGGACGGCGCCTTTCAGCCGATCTATATGCGTCGCGGTCCGAAACATGCGACGCTGCAGGTGGTGGAACAGGAGCGGCCGGCTTGATCGATCTGAAGGACGGCGAGGATTTCGAGGAGGAGGGCGGCGACCTGCAGGCCGAGATCGAGGCCGAACGCATCGCCGAGGCGCTGGTCTTTGCGTCCTCGCAGCCGGTCTCCGAGGGCTTCATTTCTGAGCGGCTGCCGGGGAACTTCAATGTGCATGCGATCATGCTGCGCCTGAAGGAGCAATATGCGCCACGGGGCGTCAATCTGGTCCAGGTCGAAGGTGCCTGGGCCTTCCGCACCGCCGCCGATCTTTCCTTTGTCATCCGCCGTGACGACAACGAGGTGAAGAAGCTTTCGCGCGCCGCCCTGGAAGTGCTGGCGATCATCGCCTATCACCAGCCGGTGACGCGCGCCGAGATCGAGGATATTCGCGGCGTTCAGACCTCACGCGGCACGCTCGACGTGCTGATGGAAGCCGGCTGGGTGCGGTTTCGCGGCCGCCGGCGCACACCCGGCCGGCCGGTGACATTGGGCACGACGCGCGATTTTCTCGACCATTTCGGCCTGGAGGAGTTGCGCGATCTGCCTGGTCTCGAAGAATTGAAGGGGGCGGGCCTGCTGTCTGGCCGTATCCCGGCGAACTTCAATATTCCCTCGCCGTCGATGAACGACGAATTGACCGAGGACGAAGATCCGATCACTCAGATGGATCTCGAAGAACTGGGGTTGCTTGCCCCACGTTCTACCTCCGAAGATTGAAGGACTTCCTCTTGCTTTTGCAACGCATGACGAAAACAATAGTGCTCACGATTTTTCGACGGGTCAGTGGCTTGTCATAAAGGGCGATACCGTGACATTAAGCGCAGTTCAAAGGGCTTGATGTTGGAAACGGTGTTGGAAATCCTTACATCGTGGGAACATCGAAACAGGGAGTTAGAGTGATGGGTTCTCTTAGCATGTGGCACTGGCTGATCGTTCTGGTCATCGTGCTGTTGTTGTTCGGTCGCGGCAAGATTCCGGAACTGATGGGCGATGTCGCCAAAGGCATCAAGAGCTTCAAGAAGGGCATGACGGACGAAGACGCGCCGGAAACGGCAAAGACCGTCGATCACAAGGCCGACGAAACGAAGTAATCAAGTCCGGGAAAAAGCGCAGCCCCCGCGCTTCCCGTCCAGGAGCCTTGCATGTTCGATATTGGCTGGACCGAGCTTTTGGTCATCGCGGTCGTGCTGATCGTCGTTGTCGGTCCGAAGGATTTGCCGCCGATGCTGCGTGCTTTCGGCAAGATGACGCAGCGCGCCCGCAAGGTCGCGGGTGAGTTTCGGGCGCAGTTCGACGAAGCGTTGCGCGAAGCCGAGCTTGACGATGTGCGCCAGACGATCAGCGACGCCCAGAAGCTCAACCCGGTCAACAGCCTGCGTGAAGCGATGAACCCGCTTCGCCAGATGGGCAACGAGATCAAGGCCGACTTGCAGAAGACGACTTCGGCTCCGGAAAATAAGACCGAAGTGCCGCCGACTGCCGTCTCGGCCCCGACGCCGTCGATGAGCCTCCCGGAAATGCCGCCCCCGGTGCCGGCGCCGGCGCAGCCTGAGCCCGTCGCAGCAGCGATTGCCGAGACCGGTACGGTCGCCGACAAGCCCAAGGCCGTGCGCAAGCCACGCGTCAAGGCTGCTGACAAGGTCGATGCTGCCGCAGCCGTTGCCGTACCGGTGGAAAAGCCGAAGCGGGCCGCGGCCGTCAGGAGGCCTGCAACGGCGAAGAAACCGACGCAGACGAAGAAGAAGGACGAGGCATGAGCGGTGACATCGAAGACAAGCCGCAGCCACTGATCGAGCACCTGATGGAGCTGCGCACGCGGCTGATCTGGTCGATCGGGGCGTTCTTCATCGCCTTCATTGTATGCTTCTTTTTTGCCAAGCATCTCTTCAACTATCTGGTCATTCCCTACAAGACGGCCGTGGAATGGGCGCATCTCGACGTCGAGAAGGCCCAGCTGATTTATACCGCGCCCCAGGAGTTCTTCTTTACCCAGGTCAAGGTGGCGATGTTCGGCGGCCTGGTGGTCGCTTTCCCGATCATTGCCGCCCAGGTCTATAAGTTCGTGGCGCCCGGCCTCTACAAGAACGAGCGCCAGGCCTTCCTGCCGTTCCTGATCGCGTCGCCGGTCCTGTTCCTGATGGGGGCAGCGCTCGTCTATTTCTTCTTCACGCCGATGGTCATGTGGTTCTTCCTGTCGATGCAGCAGGCGCCGGGACATGACGAGGTGGCGATCTCGCTGATGCCGAAGGTCTCGGAATATCTGAGCCTCATCATGACGCTGGTCTTCTCCTTCGGCCTCGTCTTCCAGCTGCCCGTCATTACGACCCTGCTTGCCCGCGTCGGTCTGCTGACGTCGCAATGGCTCGCCGAGAAGCGCAAGTTCGCCATCGTGCTCGCCTTCGTCGTCGCCGCCGTGCTGACGCCGCCGGATCCGATGTCCCAGATCGGTCTTGCGCTACCAACGATCCTTCTCTACGAGATTTCCATCTATGCGGCGCGACTCGTGGAGCGCCAGCGTGCCCGGCAGGCGCTCGAAAAGGAAACCGGATCCGCGGACGTTGCCAAGACCGACAGCGTCTGAGGCGATCCGGAAGCCCTTTTACGACGCCGTCTCATCCGGTCGAGGCCCGGTCAGGCTTTGGCCGGGTCATTTCTGTTGCAACGACCTGGAACGACGATGCTCGATATCAAATGGATCCGTGAGAATCCCGAAGCGCTCGATGCCGCCCTTGCCAAGCGCGGCGCGGAGCCTCTGGCCCAAAGTCTCGTCGCCCTCGATGAAAAGCGCCGCTCGGCCGTGCAGAAGGCGCAGGATATGTTGTCTCGCCGCAACCTTGCCTCCAAGGAAATCGGCGCGGCGATGGCCCAGAAGAACGGCGAGCTCGCCGAGAAGCTGAAGGCCGAGGTCGCCGAACTCAAGACCCTGCTGCCTGCGATCGAGGAAGAAGAACGGCAACTGACGGCAGAACTCAACGACGCGCTTTCGCGTATACCAAACATCCCCTTCGATGACGTGCCGGTCGGTAAGGACGAGCATGACAATGTCGTAACCCGCATGGTCGGCGAAAAGCCGCGCTGGAACCACACGCCGAAGGAGCATTTCGAAATCGGCGAGGCGCTCGGCTACATGGATTTCGAGCGTGCCGCCAAGCTCTCCGGTTCGCGCTTCACGGTTCTGACCGGGCCGCTCGCCAGGCTCGAAAGGGCGCTCGGCCAGTTCATGATCGACCTTCACACCAGCGAGCACGGCTATACCGAAGTCAGCTCGCCGCTGATGGTCCGCGCCGAAGCGCTGTTCGGTACCGGCAATCTGCCGAAGTTCGAAGAGGATCTCTTCAAGACGACCGACAGCCGCTATCTCATCCCGACGGCGGAGGTGACGCTGACCAATCTGGTGCGCGAGGAGATCCTCGACCAGGAAAAGCTGCCGCTCCGCTTCACCGCGTTGACGCCGTCCTTCCGCTCCGAAGCGGGCTCGGCCGGGCGCGACACACGCGGCATGCTGCGCCAGCACCAGTTCTGGAAATGCGAACTCGTCTCGATCACCGATGCCGAAAGTTCGATCGCCGAGCACGAGCGGATGACCGCCTGCGCCGAGGAAGTGCTGAAGCGCCTTGGCCTGCATTTCCGCACGATGACCCTTTGCACCGGTGATATGGGCTTCGGCTCGCGCAAGACCTACGATCTCGAAGTCTGGCTGCCGGGGCAGAATGCCTTCCGCGAGATCTCTTCCTGCTCGGTCTGCGGCGATTTCCAGGCCCGGCGTATGAACTCGCGCTACCGCGGCAAGGACGACAAGAGCAACAAGTTCGTGCACACGCTGAACGGCTCCGGTACCGCCGTCGGCCGCTGCCTGATCGCCGTCCTTGAAAATTATCTGAATGAAGACGGCTCCGTCACGATTCCGGACGTTTTGCTGCCCTATATGGGCGGAATGACCAAGATCGAACGGGCGGCCTGAGGCGATGCGCATCCTGCTCACGAATGACGATGGCATCCATGCCGAAGGCCTTGCCGCGCTGGAGCGGATCGCCCGCACACTATCCGACGACGTCTGGATCGTGGCGCCCGAGACCGACCAGAGCGGTCTGGCCCATTCGCTGAGCCTGTCAGAGCCGTTGCGGCTGCGCAAGATTTCCGACAAGCATTTCGCCTTGCGCGGCACGCCGACGGATTGCGTCATCATGGGCATCCGGCAGGTGATGGACATCAAGCCTGATCTCGTTCTCTCCGGCGTCAATTCGGGTTCGAACGTCGCAGACGACGTGACCTATTCCGGCACGATCGCCGGCGCCATCGAAGGCACGATGCAGGGCGTCCGCTCCTTTGCGCTGAGCCAAGCTTATCTTTACGAGAACGGCGCGCGCATCGTGCCCTGGGAGGTCTGCGAAGCGCATGCGCCGGCTCTTCTGGAAAAACTGATGGTGCTGGACCTGCCGGACGGTACGTTCCTCAATCTCAACTTCCCGAACTGCCGCCCCGACGAGGTCGATGGCGCAGAGGTCACCATGCAGGGCAAGCTTGCCTTCAACCTGCAGGTCGACGCCCGCTCCGACGGTCGGGGATTTCCCTATTACTGGCTGATGTTCGGCGAACGTGCCGGTGCCTTCATCGAAGGCACCGATATTCACGCCCTGAAGCATAACAAGATTTCGGTAACGCCTTTGAAACTGGATCTGACCGATTATTCCGTGACGGACCGCGTGGCGCGGGCCCTGGGATACGGAGCACAAGTTTGACGGCAAGACTGGCGGAGAAGGAGGGCTTCGCGGCGCTTGTCCTCAGACTGCGCGCCGAAGGTATCTCGGATCTCGATCTGCTGACGGCGGTCGAGCAGACGCAGCGCTCGCTGTTCGTGCCGCCGCAATTTTCCGACAACGCCTATTCGAGCCGGACGATACCGATCGAATGCGGCGCCTTCCTAGAAGGCATCGATTTTGTCGTCCGCGTTCTGCATCACCTGAAGCTCAAACCGGGGCAGCGCGTCCTGGAAGTCGGCACCGGCAGCGGCTTCACCGCCGCTGTCATGGGCCGTCTGGCCGAGCGTGTTCTGTCGATCGACCGCTACAAGACGCTGACGGCGGCTGCACAGCGGCGCATGGAATCGCTCGGTTTGCGCAACGTCGTCATCCGCCACGCCGACGGCAGCGCCGGCATGCAGGGAGAGGGCACGTTCGACCGTATTCTGGTCACCGCCGCATTCAATGCCATGCCGCGCTTTTATACCGACCAGCTCGTTTCCGGCGGTTCGATGATTGCGCCGCTGATGATTTCCGAGAATGAGTGTCGCATGGTGCGGCTGACGAAAACCGGCAGCCGTTTCGAACGCGAGGAACTGTTCGAGGCCCCTTATCTGCCGATCGTTCCGCGTCTTGCATCACTGCTGTAGAGACGGCGTCCGAAGCCCGCGCACTTTTCGGCATCACCTTCCAGACACTGCGATTTTTCACCCGTAAGCTATGGTTATCAACTTCTCAAAAATATCGCACTGATTCCAGCCTTTTAACCACGTGGTAATACTAACGCGTTTTAATAGACTCACAAATGGTTGCGTTCTCAGTGGGTCGAGTCAATGCGTTTCAGTCTTTCGCCGAAGTTCGGTAAGTCGGCCGGTAATCTCCTGGTTGTGGGCCTGCTGGCGAGTACCGCAACGGGCTGCAGTTCCGATGTGACACGGTTCGGCGGCTTGTTTTCCTCCTCAGGGCAGGATCAGATCACCACCAGTTCCATTCCGCGCGGCGGTCAGCAGGGTGATCCGGTGCCGCGCGCCGATCTCGGCGGTTCCGCCGTCGCCAGTCAGTCGGGTTACGGTGGCGGCAATACGCTCAATCAGCCTTATCCGGCGCGCCAGAGTTACGAACCGGTGCGCACGTCGAGTGCACGCATCGCTTCCTCACCCGTCTCGATACAGCGTTCCGAGCTTGCTGCTCCGACGGCTGCTGCGCCGTCCCGGCAGCGGGAAAGGGAAGTCGCGCTTGCCCAGCCCTTCCCGGCTTCGGCGCAGCCTGAAAAGCAGCGGCTCGTAGCGCCGGCCGTCCCGAAGCCGACGCCCGATTCTCTGACGACGGGCACGACGCCGAAGGTTTCCGGCTGGTCCGCGACCAACGCGCCTTCCGTCACGCTGCGTCCGGGTGAGAGCATTGCGACCTTATCCCGGCGCTTTGGCGTTCCGGAAAAGGAAATCCTGCGCGTCAACAATCTGACGATGGCCTCGGCCGCCAAGCCCGGCCAGGCAATCCTGATCCCGACGTTCAATGGCGGAAATGCGGCCAAGGCGGCTTCGCAGGCGGCCGATCTTTCCAGGCCCGGCAATATGCCGGACCCGGCCAAGGCGCCGGAACAGAAGGTTGCTGTCGTCCCCGGCGCCAATTCCGCGCGGGACAAGACCGTGGCGAGCGCCGATCCCACCGGCAAGGTTCCGGTTGGCGCCGGCAAAGACCCGAAGACGCCGGCCGGCAGCTATGTCGTCAAGCAAGGAGATTCGCTGGCGAAGATCGCAAAGGCGACCGGCACCAACATCGACGATCTCAAGGCCGCCAACAACCTTTCGGCGAATTCGCTGCGTGTGGGACAAGCCCTGAAGCTGCCGAACGGCGGTGCCGACACTGTCAAGACCGCCTCGATCCCGGCTGAGAAGGTCGAGTCGAAGCCGGCTGATCCGGCGCCCGCCCAGCAGACCGCGTCCGTTCAGCCCTACAAGGCGCCGGTCGCCAGTCAGACCGTTGACGATGTCGAGAAGAAATCCGACGTCAGCTCCGACGCGCCGGAATCGACCGGCATCGGCAAATATCGCTGGCCGGTCCGCGGCCAGGTGATTGCCGCCTATGGCGCCAACGTCAACGGCAACCGCAATGACGGCATCGACATTTCGGTGCCGCAGGGTACGCCGATCAAGGCCGCGGAAAACGGCGTCGTCATTTATGCCGGCAACGGCCTGAAGGAGCTCGGCAACACGGTTCTCGTCCGTCACGACGACGGCACCGTCACCGTCTATGGCAACGCCGACACGCTGAGCGTCACCCGCGGTCAGAAGATCCAGCGCGGTCAGACCGTCGCCGTCTCCGGCATGAGCGGCGATGTCAAGCAGCCGCAGGTCCATTTCGAGGTCCGCAAGGACGCATCGCCGGTCAACCCGATGACTTTCCTGGAATAGGTATAGCGTACCAGGGAGCGCAAAAGCCCGGCCACCAGCCGGGCTTTTGTCATTTTTAGACCTGGTCGCAATGAAACGGATTGACGGAAGGCGCCTACGCCCGGTCGATATGAACGCGCATGCGTCCGGCCAGATCCTGGATATATTGCCAGGCGACGCGGCCGGAGCGCGCGCCGCGTGTCGTTGCCCATTCCAGCGCCTCGGCATGCATCTTGTCGCGGTCGAGGCCGAGCTTGAAGTGATCGGCATAGCCGTCGATCATGCCGAGATAGTCTTCCTGGCTGCATTTATGAAAGCCGAGCCAAAGACCGAAGCGGTCAGATAGCGAAACCTTTTCCTCGACGGCTTCCGATGGATTGATCGCCGTCGACTGCTCGTTTTCCATCATGTGGCGCGGCAGGAGGTGGCGCCGATTTGACGTGGCGTAGAAGAGCACATTGTCGGGCCGCCCTTCGACGCCGCCATCGAGTGCCGCCTTCAGCGACTTGTAGGCGGTGTCGTCGTGATCGAAGGAGAGATCGTCGCAGAAGACGATCACACGGTACGGCGTGTCTTTCAGGAGGTCGAGCAGGGTGGGCAGGCTGGCAATATCCTCGCGATGCACTTCGACCAGCTTCAGCGCGACGCCGCTTTCGCGCCTGACATCCTCATGCACGGCCTTGACCAACGAGGATTTGCCCATGCCGCGCGCGCCCCAAAGGAGCACGTTATTGGCGGCATAACCCTCGGCGAACCGCACCGTATTCTCATGCAGGATATCGCGCACGTGGTCGACGCCGCGGATGAGCTTCAGCGCCACCCGGTTCGGCTTCTTCACCGGCTGCAGATACTGACGCAACGGTGCCCAGACGAAACAGTCGGCCGCATTCCAATCGTTGACGGCAGGTGCCGGCCCGGCCAGCCGCTGCACGGCATCAGCGAGCCTTTTCAGTTCGGCAAGCAGGGCGGTGTTGATTTCCTCGGTCATCGTGGGCCTCCTGATTTCTCGCTGCGGCAAGCCGCT
The DNA here is from genome assembly GCF_030518245.1 of Rhizobium sp. CBN3. Lineage (NCBI taxonomy): Bacteria > Pseudomonadati > Pseudomonadota > Alphaproteobacteria > Hyphomicrobiales > Rhizobiaceae > Rhizobium > Rhizobium sp. CBN3. The sequence goes on along the minus strand of NZ_JAULSE010000010.1, from coordinate 59,214 downwards.
TTGATCTTTCGATGCCGCCTACCATGGCGTTTTGCCGACGGAAAGGTTATGAGGCAGCGGAATCGGTACTGTTCCCGGCTGTTTCTGTTGCATTCATCCAAGCGGCAACTATAGTCCGGCAACCTGAAAAGCAGGCGGAGTTCCGCCATAGAAGCCTGAGGAGTTTAGCATGTTCATCACCCCGGCATTCGCCCAGACTGCGACCGATACCGCAACAGGATTCGGCGGTTCCGGTTTCGAAATGATCATCCTGTTCGTGCCGCTGATGGTCGTCTGGTATTTCCTGCTGATCCGGCCGCAGCGCGCGCAGGCCAAGAAACGTGAGGAAACCCTCAAGGCGATCCGCCGTGGCGACCAGATCGTGACCGGCGGCGGTCTTGTCGGCAAGGTGACGAAGGTGGTCGACGATAAGGAAGTCGAAGTCGAGATTGCCGAAGGTGTTCGCGTGCGCATCGTCCGCAGCGGCATTTCGGACGTTCGCGTGAAGGGTGAGCCTGTCAAGGCCGACGCGGCGTAACAAGCGATAACGGCGGAACCGCCGGATCGGAAGATCGTCGAGAGAATGTTGCATTTTTCCCGCTTGAAAACACTTCTGATCTGGCTGGTTGCATTTGCGGCCGTCGTCGTTGCTGCGCCCAATCTCCTGAGCGAGGCGCAGCGCTCTTCTCTGCCGGGATGGTGGCAAAACGGCCGCGTGACACTCGGTCTCGACCTGCAGGGCGGTTCGCATATCGTTCTTAAGGTCGAGCGTTCCGATATCGTCAAAGACCGCTTGGAAGAGACGGTCGCGAATGTGCGCAAGGCGCTGCGAGGTGCCGGCATCCGCTATACCGGGCTGACCGGCAACGGCCAGACTGTCGCTGTCCGGATTACCGATCCGGATGAGGCGAAAAAGGCGGTCGATCTCCTGAAGCCTCTGACGACCGGGAACGAACATTCAGGCCCTGGCCTAGCGCTGCGGCAGGGCGAGGAAGGGCAGCTCTCGCTGCAGATATCCGATCCCGGCATCACCGCCGACGTTGCCTCGGCCCGCAACCGGTCGCTCGATATCGTTGGCCGCCGCATCGCCGGTTTCGGTTATAAAGACTTTCAGGTTCGCCCCGATGGCGAAGACCGGGTCGTCGTGCAGGTGCTGGGATCCGTCGACGCGGAGCGGCTGAAGAATATTCTGAACCAGCCGGCAAAGCTTTCCTTTCATCTGCTCGACGAAAGCATGTCGGGGCAGGAGGCGCTGAACGGCCGCTGGCCGGCCAGTTCGCAGGTGCTCTATTCGCTCGACGATCCGCCTGTTCCTTATCTCGTCGACCGCACGGAATTCGTCACCGGCAGCAACATGGTCGATATCGAGCCTGTCGTCGATCCGCAGACGCAGGATACCTCGATTGACTATCGCCTCGATGCGGAGGGCACGCAGCGGCTGGCGCAGGCGACAGCGCAAAATATCGGCAAGCACCTTGCCATCGTCTTTGATGATCAGGTGATGTCTGCACCGGTCATCGATGCGGCGATCACCGGCGGCGAGGGCCGGATTTCGGCGAATTTCTCCGAGGACGGCGTTCGCGACCTTGCGGTGATGCTGCGCGCCGGCGCTCTGCCGGCGACGCTGACGAGCGTCGAGGAGCGCAGTGTCAGCCCGAGCTTCGGCGCCGGCTCCATTTTCTCCGGCCTGATTGCCGGTCTCGTCGCCGTCGTGCTGGTCGCAGCGCTGATGATCGCGCTCTACCGTATTCTCGGCGCCATCGCGGTCGTCTCGCTCTTCTTCAACCTGATCTTCATCGTCGCCGCTCTTAGCCTCGCCGGCGCCACGCTGACTTTGCCCGGCATTGCCGGCATCGTGCTTATCGTCGGCATGGCGGTCGATTCCAACGTGCTGATCTATGAGCGTATCCGCGAAGAGGAAAGAGCCAGTTCCTCCTTTGAGCAGGCCGTCGGCCGCGGCTTCTCGCGCGCCTTCGCAACGATCGTCGACGCGAATGTCACGATCTTCATTGCCGCCATCATTCTCCTGTTTCTCGGCAGCGAGTCCATTCGCGGTTTCGCGGTGACGCTGGCGTTCGGCATTCTGACGACCGTCATCACGGCTTTCACGCTGACGCGCTCGATCGTCGCCGCCTGGCTGAAAGCGCGCCATCCCAGGCATCTGCCGAAGAGCGTTCTCGCGCATCTTTTCGAGCACGCCAATGTGCGTTTCATGGGGATCCGCCGTTATGTCTTCACGGCGTCGGCAGTGATCTCGCTGGCCGCCATGGCAGCCTTTGCTACCGTTGGCCTGCAGCTCGGCATCGATTTCACCGGCGGCTCGCTCATCGAGGTGACGGCGAAACAGGGCAATGCCGACATCGCTGACCTCAAATCGCGCCTCGACGATCTCAATCTTGGCGAGGTGAGCGTCGAGCGTACGGGCGGGCCGTCGAATGCACGAATCCGCATCGCGTCCCAGGGCGGCGGCGAGAATGCCGAGCAATCGGCGGCGACGCTGGTGCGCGGCGAACTCGAGGCCGATTACGATTTCCGCCGCGTCGAGGTCGTCGGCCCTGCCATCTCGGGCGAATTGACGATGATGGCGACGCTCGGTGTCGCAGCCGCACTCGCGGCGATCCTGATCTACATCTGGTTCCGCTTCGAATGGCAGTTCGCCGTCGGCGCCATCATTGCCACGCTGCACGACGTCATCATCATGCTCGGTCTCTTCGTGCTGACCGGCATCGAGTTCAACCTGACGAGCATCGCCGCCGTGCTGACCATCGTCGGTTACTCCCTGAACGACACGGTCGTCGTCTATGACAGGATGCGCGAGAATCTTGAACGATACAGGAAGATGCCGTTGCCGATCCTGATCGATGCCTCGATCAACCAGACATTGTCGCGCACTGTCCTGACGGCGGCGACGACGTTGCTCGCCTTGCTGGCGCTCTATCTGTTCGGCGGTGACGTCATCCGCTCCTTCTCCTTTACGATGCTCTTCGGAGTCGCTCTCGGCACTTTCTCTTCGATCTATATCGCTGCTCCCGTGTTGATCGTCTTCCGGCTGCGGCCGGAGGCTCCCGATGGAGAAGAGAGCAACAAGACGGATGCTGGTGTGAAATCCGGCACGGTGGTTTGAAAACATGGCAAAAGGCATAGAAATCCGCGCGGCGCATTTTCCCGGCCGGGCCCCGATCGACACTTACGGCAATGGCGGTTTCCGTTTTGCCGACATGTCGCATCGCGGCTCGATCCTTTGCCTGCCCTCCGGCATTTACGGCTGGGACATGGACATGTCGAAGCCGCTGTCGCCGGAAAACTTCCGCCGTGTGCTTGATGAGGCTGATGATATCGAGGTTCTGCTCGTCGGGACCGGAACCGAGCTTCGCCGTCTGCCCGACGAATTGAAACAGGCGCTGAAGGCGCGCGGCATTTCTTCCGATCCGATGAGCACGGGTGCGGCGGTGCGCACCTTCAACATCATGCTGTCGGAGCAGCGCGCCGTCGCGGCGGCATTGATTGCGGTCTGACGATGGCTGATACGAAAATAGCGACGAACCAGGACATCTGCCTGGCGATGCTGCGCGACAATGATCGCGACCGTTATCTCGCCTGTCTCCTGTCACCGCAGGAGAAGCGCGGCGCGCTAGCGGCCCTTTACGCGTTCAATGCGGAGCTTGCCCGCATCCGCGATCTGGTGCACGAGCCGCTGCCGGGCGAAGTGCGCATGCAATACTGGCGCGACCTGCTGCAAGGCAGCGCGCATGGCTCGACGGCGGCCAATCCCGTCGCCGCCGCACTTCTGACCGCGATCGAAACCCATCGCTTGCCGCGCAAGACGCTGGTCGACATGATCGATGCCCGCACTTTCGACCTCTATGACGATCCGATGGAGACGCGGGTCTCGCTCGAAGGTTATGCCGGCGAAACGGCCTCCGCGCTGATCCAGCTCGCAAGCCTCGTGCTTTCGCCGGAGGAGGCCCCGCGATCGGCGAATGCCGCCGGCTATGCCGGCGTCGCACAGGCGATTGCCGGGCTGTTGCTGCTGATGCCGCTGCATCGCCGCCGCGGCCAGCTCTATATTCCACTGCAGATCCTTTCCGCCACCGGCCTCGATCGCGACGCCTTCCTCGCCGGCGAAGACCGGCCGCGCGTCTCCGCCGCCATTGAGGCCTTCGCCGGCCTCGGCCTTGAGCATCTGGCAAAGGCGAGAGCGGCAGGGTCGATTGCGCCAGCCGTGTTCCCTGCCTTCCTGCCCGCAACCTTGGCCGAACCGGCGCTGCTGAAGGCGCAGAGGCGGGGCGCTCTCCTGTTCGACCGGCCGCTGCAGTCGCCGCAATGGCGCCGCCAACTCAGAATGGCGCTGGCTGCGGCCCGCCGGAAAATCTGATATCGGTCAAATTCGCGCAAGTCTCGCGCGCTACAAGACCTCACCACTATGCTTTGAACGGAGACTCGGCGTGGGCATTATCGTCTGGTGCGTCCTTTTCGCCATCGTCATCTTCTTTGCTTTCGTGGCCACACGCATGGCCGCGCAAAACAAGGAAGACAGTCTGCACGACACGGGCCTGGCCATCATCGAGTTCGGCCGCGCCTTTCCCAACGAGGCGATCCGCCAGCTGCAGGCCACCGAAAACGGTCAGGCGATCTTCGTGCGCCTGCACGACAACAAGGCCGGCCTCATGCGCAACATGGCACGCCATTTCTCCTGTCATCTGATCGAGCCCGGCCGTGTGCGTGCCGTAAGCACGGAGACGGGCAGGGGGTTGATGATCGAATTTCTGGATGCGCCCAACCACAACGGCAGATTCGAGTTTGCTTCGCCGAAGGAGGCTTCCGAAGTGGCGCTCTGGCTGCTCGGCAATTACATCACCGAGCCGGATAAGGATCTGCCGTCCGACAGTATTTCCGCCGCCAACAAGCAGTAGAACAGCTGCTTAGGCACTTTCGGCAAAGGTCGGTGTCTGACCGAGCCAGGCGGCGCAGTCTGCAAGCGCGCGACGCGCGATCAACTGCCGTTTCATGATCGTTTTGTCCTTGCCGCGAAAGCGCTTGACGCCCTCGGGCTTGACGATCGAGCCGGGCTCGAGCTCCGGAAACAGCCCGAAATTGATGTTCATCGGCTGGAACGATCGCTTGCCCGGCTCCTCCTCCGTCACAATGTGCCCGCCGGTGATATGACCGAGCAGCGAACCGAGTGCCGTCGTCGCCGGCGGCAGCGAGATCGCCTCGCCCTTGCGTTCGGCAGCGGCGAAACGCCCGGCCATCAGCCCGACGCTGGCGCTTTCCACATAACCCTCGCAGCCGGTGATCTGTCCGGCGAAGCGCAAGCCCGGCCGTGATTTCAGCGTCAGCGATGGGTCGAGCAAGGTGGGGGAGTTGATGTAGGTATTGCGGTGCAGGCCGCCGAGCCGGGCAAATTCCGCATTTTGAAGACCCGGAATCATCCGGAAGATTTCCGCCTGCGCGCCGTATTTCAGCTTCGTCTGAAAGCCGACCATGTTGTAGAGGGTACCGAGCGCATTGTCCTGCCGCAGCTGCACAACGGCATAGGCCTTGACGGTCGGGTTATGCGCGTTCGTCAAACCCATCGGCTTCATCGGCCCGTGGCGCAGCGTCTCGCGGCCGCGTTCGGCCATGACCTCGATCGGCAGGCAGCCGTCGAAATAGGGGGTGCCTTCCCATTCCTTGAAACCGACCGTGTCGCCTGCGATCAACGCGTCGACGAAGGCGTTGTATTGCGCTTCGTCCATCGGGCAGTTGATATAATCCTTGCCCGTGCCGCCGGGGCCGACCTTGTCGTAGCGCGACTGATACCAGCAGATATCCATGTCGATGCTCTCTCGGTAGACGATCGGCGCAATAGCGTCGAAGAAAGCAAGCGAATCCTCGCCTGTCTCCGCCTGGATGGCGGCTGCGAGCGACGGCGCCGTCAGTGGTCCGGTGGCGACGATGGCAAGATCCCAGTCGCTCGGCGGCAGGCCGGTGATCTCTTCACGCACGACAGTGATGAGCGGGTGGTCGTGGATGGCGCGGGTCACGGCATCCGAAAAGCCGTCGCGATCAACGGCGAGCGCCCCGCCGGCCGGTACCTGGTGGCGGTCGGCAGCGGCCATGATCAGCGAGCCAGCCATGCGCATTTCCGCATGGATGACACCGACGGCATTGCTGGTCGCATCGTCGGAACGGAAGGAATTGGAGCAGACGAGTTCGGCAAGATCGTCGGTCTTGTGCGCATCCGTGCCGCGCACGCCGCGCATCTCATGCAGAATGACGGGAACGCCCGCACTGGCGATCTGCCACGCGGCTTCCGAACCGGCGAGCCCGCCGCCGACGACGTGGATAGGGGAGTAGGAGGAGATAGTGTTCATTCCGGGCTGATATCATGTCGGCAGGTGCGATCCAACACCCCGGAATCAAAAACGGCGCCCTGATGGCGCCGTCTTGAAGCATCGTGCCCGTTACCAGGTCCGCGACTAGCGGAAAGAGCGGGATGCGATGTTGCGGATGTCGTAGCGGCTGACGCCGATATCGGACAGGGTCTGGTTCGACAGGCTGCCGAGTTCGTTGATTGTACGACGATAGCTGAGCCAGCTTTTTGCGATGCGGATCGGGTTCATTGTCTTCTTCCTCGAACAAATATCCGCGGGACGGCGGGATCGCCTGTCTCTCTGCGGTTGATGTTTATATAGGCGATATCGGTCGCATTGTGCAGTGCAAATAAAAGGCGTCTGCCATGCAATTGTGCACGATGATGCTCGCAATTTGAGCGGTGAATATTTTTTAAGCGGGCGAAAGAACGGGGAAGGTCGCAACCGGAGCGGCAGTAGATTGCTTGCAAAAGAAAACGCCCGCTGCGGTGCAGCGGGCGTTTCAATCATCGGCGATCTGCTTGGGAAGAAGCAGTGATCGCCTTGAATTAGCGAGAAGAAGCTTCGCGAGCGACGCGATGGATGTCCGAACGGTCGATGCCGAGGTCATGCAATTCGCGGTTGGTCATGCGACCGAGTTCCGTGACGGTCTGACGATACTTGCGCCAGTTGTTAAAAGAGCGAGTGATGTTCATGTTGAGCCCCTTTCCGAGGGTTTGATCTGCCAGCAGCCAACGATCGGCGCTGACCTCTATTTGATGACCGGAATATATGTTGCGGCGCGAAGAACGAAAACAGCCAAGTTTTCAAGTCACCCATGCGAGCTGTGCAATGCTTTACGCAATCTTACCGCAGTCTGGTCAACGAATAGGCAAAATAATCCCTGGAGAATTCCGCCTTTTCTCCCGCTCACTCGCTGCGATGAAACAAAGCTGCCCTTGGATTGATCGGCCCGACGGCGTTTCGCTGAAGCGCTAGGCTATTCATTCATCTCAACGCCGGCAGCAAAACGATGGGGTCGCGATGCGGTGCCACAGCTTCATACGACGAAGACGTCGGGCGCCTGCTTTGCCGGCAACGCTGCGGCGCGATGCCGATAAGTGGTTGAATTACATGCTGTGTTGTTGTCAAAACAAAACGCCCGCCGGGGGAGGATCCGGCGGGCGCATTATATTGACTGGCAACTGGGAGGAGGAGTGTTGCCAGTCTATCGCAGCGCGCTTGGGAGGAGGAGTGCGCGGCTGCGAATCTCGTCACGAATAAAGCATCCGTGGGCTTCCGGAAAACCGGGCCGGGGCGCCATCCCCGTGCTTCTTAGAGCGATAAATAGTATGACTAATTGATATTTTGCAGTGCAATAAATACATGAGGGGTATGCGTAAACCGCATACCTGTCCTTCATATGCTCATATTAGCAGTTGCGACGTTAGCGGCCGGTTAACATCTGACCCAAATTAGACCAATGAGGAATTTGGATGTTTGTCGCCGGGACGGGCGTTTGCGAAGCCGCTCGCTGCGGCTATAACAATGGAAGCCGTAGCGCCGGAGCGAGCGTCACGGAAATGAAGGGGTGGAGGCATGTATCGCGGCAGATTGGAGCGGGATCTCGCGCTCTGGGTGGGCAAGGGTCTGATTGGAGAGGAAACGGCGGCCAAGCTTCTCACCGAATATGACAGCCGTCCGGCAAGTTTCAGCCTGGGTCGAGTGCTGATGGCGCTGGCGGCGGTGCTGCTTGCCGCTGCCGTCCTGCTGGTCGTCGCGTCCAATTGGGAGGCCATTCCGCGGCTCGTCCGGGTCGGCGCCATTCTCGCGCTGATCTGGGCTGTGCACATTGCCGCCGCCTCCATGTTTGCCCGGGGTGCGACAGCGGCAGCAAGCGGGCTGCTGGTCATCGGCGCGATGAGCTTCGGTGGCGCGATCTCGCTGGTCGGGCAGATGTATCATCTCTCCGGCGACGAGCAGACGGTGATGTATCTCTGGTTCGCGATTGCGACGATCTCGGCGATCCTGTTCCGCTCGGGCGCGGTGGTCGTTGTCGCGGGCTTTCTCTCCTGGGCGTCCTTCGCCGTCTACCTCGAGAACAACGACACGCACTGGATCGGACTTGATCCCTGGATGGCGCCGGTCATGGCGGTGATCACAATCGCGCTGGTGCGTTACACCGGTGCCGAGCGGGCCCGGCATCTCGCCTATCTGCTGCTGATCGGCTGGCTCGCCTGGCTCTACACCCTTTATGAGGAGATCGCGGTGGCGCTCGCCTTCGCAATCGGCGGCATGCTGGTGTTCGCGCTGACAGCGTTGCCGCACCCCCGTATCGCCTCCCTCGTCAGGAGTGCCGGCGCGGCGCCGGCCTTCTACAGCTTTCTCGTTGCGGTCATCGGCTTGCTGCTGCTGCATATCGAGATCGAGCAAGGCTGGCGGCTGGTGGCGCTCGGGGTGGCGACGCTCGCCGCTGCCGTGCTGGCGATTGCGCTGCATGGCAGGGACAACGGCGCGGTGCGTTATCTCGCCTATACGACCTTTGCCGCCGAGATGCTCTATCTCGCCTCGGTCACGGTCGGCTCGATCCTCGGCACGTCGAGCCTCTTCCTGTTCTCCGGTCTCGTGGTGGCGCTCGTCGCCTGGATCGTCATCCGTCTCGAACGGCGCTTTTCACGGGAGGCGCGCGCATGAGCTCGTTGATGGCAAGGTTGCAGTCCGGCAGGGGTTATCTCATTTCGGCGATCATCGTCGCCGGCTTGCAGACCTTAATCCTCGGCACGATCATCCAGAGCCGTGCGTCGATCCTCAGCAACGGCGCTGAAGTCCTGCTGAAGACGACCCCGGTCGATCCACGCGATTTCCTGCGCGGTGATTATGTCGTCTTGAATTACGACATTTCCACCGTCCCGGTGCAGACGGTCTTCGGCGGCATTCCCGCCGAACCCGGCGAACGCACGCTATGGGTCCGGTTGAAGAAGCAGGCGGACGGTTTCTGGACGGTGAGCGAATCGTCCTTCCAGGCGTTGCCGCCGCAGCCGGAGACGGTGATCCTGCGCAGCAAGCCTTTTTATAGCGGCGGGCTGGCCGCGGGCGACAGCATCCGGGTCGAATACGGCATCGAGCGCTACTACGTTCCGGAAGGTCAGGGCAAACCGATCGAGGAGGCCCGCAACGATGGCAACGTCGCCATAGCGGTGAGGGTCTCGCCGGATGGAAGCGCGCAGATTCGCAGCCTGCTCGTCGACGGCAAGCCGGTTTACGACGAACCGCTTTACTGATCCTTCAGGCCTTCGGGGCAGGGCGGGTTTGGGCCTTGAATAGCCTGTCATTGGACGTTCATTTTTCCTTTGCCTCGACCAAATCGGGTGATATAGAGACGCCGCGCTTCGGAAGGCCTCATGCGCAGGCATAGGCATGCGGTTCTGTGAACGCGGGTATGGTGAAATTGGTAGACACGCCAGATTTAGGTTCTGGTGCCGCAAGGCGTGGGAGTTCAAGTCTCTCTACCCGCACCAGGCTGTTTGCAGGGGGAGACTAAGAATTTAGTCCCCTGATACCCGGAAGCGAGTGCCGTTCCCCCTTGGGCGGAATGATGCAGGAATTGGGAAAAGCCACGCGCGGCACGCTGCCGGCGTCGTGCTCATAGAAACGAACGGCGTCTGGGCACGGCCGCCACGACATGAAGGTAGGAAGACATGCAGGTTATCGAAACGCTCGCTGAAGGGCTGAAGCGCGAAATCAAGGTCGTTATCCCGGCCAAGGACATGGAAGACAAGATGAATGAGCGTCTTGCCGATGTGAAGGACAAGGTCCGCATCAACGGCTTCCGTCCGGGCAAGGTCCCCGCTGCTCACCTGAAGAAGGTTTACGGCAAGTCGATCATGGCCGATCTCGTCAACGAGATCGTCCGCGAACAGCCCGCCGCCATCCTGTCCAGCCGCGGCGAAAAGTCGGCCACCCAGCCGGAAATCGCCATGACCGAAGACAAGGACGAGGCCGACAAGATCCTCACCGCCCAGCAGGATTTCGAGTTCACGCTCTCCTACGAAGTGTTGCCGCCGATCGAATTGAAGTCTGTCAAGGGCATCAAGGTCACGCGCGAAGTCATCGACATCTCGGATGACGAAGTCAACGAACAGGTCTTGAAGGTCGCCGAAAGCGCCCGTTCCTACGAGAGCAAGACCGGCAAGGCTGCCAACGGCGACCGCGTCACCATGGATTATGTCGGCAAGGTCGATGGTGAAGCCTTCGAAGGCGGCACCGATCAGGGCGCCGAACTGGTGATCGGCTCCGGCCGCTTCATCCCGGGCTTCGAAGACCAGCTCGTCGGCGTCAAGGCTGGCGAAGAGAAGACCATCACCGTGACCTTCCCGGCTGACTATCCGGCCAAGAACCTTGCCGGCAAGGAAGCGACTTTCGACATCACGGTCAAGGACGTCGCAGCCCCCGGCGCTGTCGAAATCAACGACGAACTCGCCTCCAAGCTCGGCATCGAATCCGCCGATCGCCTGAAGGAAATCGTCCGTGGCCAGATCGAATCGCAGTACGGCTCGCTGACCCGTCAGAAGCTGAAGCGTCAGATCCTCGACCAGCTTGACGAGATGTACAAGTTCGAGACCCCGGCTTCGCTCGTCGATGCCGAGTACAACGGCATCTGGAGCCAGGTGAACAACGACCTCGCTCAGTCAGGCAAGACCTTCGAGGACGAAGACACGACCGAAGAGAAGGCGCGTGAGGAATACAAGACGCTTGCAGAGCGTCGCGTCCGCCTTGGTCTCGTTCTCTCCGAAATCGGCGAAAAGGCCGGCGTCGAAGTCACCGAAGACGAGATGCAGCGCGCGATCTACGATCAGCTGCGCCAGTATCCGGGTCAGGAAAAGCAGATCCTCGAATTCTTCCGCAGCCAGCCGGGTGCCGCCGCTTCGATCCGCGCCCCGATCTTCGAAGAGAAGGTCATCGATCACCTGCTGACCGAAATCGACGTCACCGACAAGAAGGTGACGAAGGAAGAACTGCTCGCCGAGGAAGAAGGCGAAGCCAAGGCTGAAACCAAGAAGGCCGCTCCGAAGAAGAAGGCCGCCGCCAAGGCTGAAGCTGCTGATGCCGGCGAAGGCGATGAAGCTGCTCCGAAGAAGAAGGCCGCTCCGAAGAAGAAGGCGGCTGACGAAAGCGCCGAATAATCGCTTTTCAGTTCTGAAGTTTGCAAAGGCCCCGCCATCGTGCGGGGCTTTTCTGTTTTCGGGTCATCCGGACGGGGTACTCGACGCCGTCTTCATCATGGTGTTATCTTCGCCAGCAACAACACATAGTTGAGCACTGTCATCCGCGCGGATTTTGCTGGCGCATGTCGCCCGGGATCACGACATCATAAAAACCAAGAGCTTTGGGTAGTGGAGGACCTGAAAATGACCGCGAAGAACGACATGAAGATGCTGGTGGAGGAAATATATTCTGTGCGAGACCGTGGTGATATCGAGGGTACGCTTGCGCTGTTCGGCGAGGATTGCACCTTTCGCATGGTCGGCAATGCACGACTGGCGCCTTTGACCACCGAATCGAGCGGGCATGACTTTCGCCAAACGATAACGCAGCTTATCGCGGCATGGGATCTATCTAAGGTTAGGACGACCGGCATCTATGTGGACGAGGATGAGCAGATGGTCTTTGCCCATCGTGAAGGCGAGGTAAGACACATCCCATCGGGCGTAACCTTCTCTACGGAATTCGTCGACAAGATCCATTTCCATGATGGCAAACCGGTCAAGATCGTCGAATTCGTCGACACCCTGCAAGTGGCCGAGACGAGCCGGATGATCCAAATCGCATAGAGCGTGACGCCGCAATCGTGTGAGCGGTTTGGCTGGGTTCCAGCGGAACGAATGTCAAAAGCCTCCGAGCTTCGACTTTGATGGTATCAATCATCTCCGGCCGATAGGGCGTCGGCCGCTATTGCAAGAATCGCCGCTCAATGCCCCGTCAGTTGCGCGACTTTCCTGACATGACTGACGGCTGCGGTTCCGCCGGATGTTTTGGTGAACAGGCTGAGCGTCTCTTCCTCATCATCGGCGACCGGCGTCAGCGCCTGATCCATATAGCTCTTCGATTTCGCATCCCTCGAGATCAGGAACGCCGAGATCGTCAGGCCGATGATCGTGCCGGCGAGTGAAGCATGTTTGCGGACGGTTTCCCACGCAAAGCGCGGCCAGAAGAGCAGCGGATGTTCGCGCGGGAGTTCCGGACGCCGCTCCGACGGCGTCTTCAGGCGAAAGAGGCCGCTCTGCAGCGGATGCACGTTTTCCAGCGGCACCGTGGTTGCGAACGAGACGAGAACCTTGACGAGCCTTGCCAGCGGCACCCCGGTCGCCACGGCGCGGCGCAGCAGCGTCTTCATATGATGAGGCGAATAATAGAGCGACCAGGCCTCATGGTAGATGTCTTCCCACTCCTGCTTGCTCATCTTGGGATGGGCGGTACAGACATGCTCGACATCGTAGATGTTGAGATCGTCGTTCATCTCGACACCCTTCTTCCAGAGAACCTGATGGTCCTCGGAACCGGGCAGCGGCGTCAGGATGAAGAATTCGATCACGTCGAGCGGCAGCTCTTCCTGGATGATCGCGATGTCGCGGCGGATCGATTCCGGCGTATCGGCAGGGAAGCCCAGAATATAGCCGGCAAGCGTCATGATACCTTGCGCCTTCCAAGCGAGCAGCATCTTGCGATATTCGGTGATCTTGTTCTGGTTCTTCTTGGCGGCGGTCAGATTATCCGGATTGACGTTTTCGAGACCGATGAAGACGCGGGTGACGCCGGCGCGCTTAGACTTTTCGATGAAATTGGGGATCTTGTGACAGAGCGTGTCGACCTGGATCATCAGGCCGAGCGGAATGCCGTCCCGCTCCTTGAGCTCGATCAAGCGGTCGAAGATCGCCTCCCAGTCCTTGTTGCGGGCGAAATTATCGTCGGTAATGAAGAACTTGTGGATGCCCTGCGCCCAGTTCATCCGCACCAGCTTTTCGACGTCGTCGGCCGAGCGGAAGCGCGATTTGCGCCCTTGCACGTTGATGATGGTGCAGAAGGAGCACTGGTAGGGACAGCCGCGTCCGGCATCGAAGCTGGTGCTGAGGCCGAGCGTTCGCTGGATGTTGTCCTTCGGCAGGAAAGGAACCGGCGTGCCGCCGATGCCGGGAAGGTCGTTCATGAAATTATAAAGCGGCTTCAGCTCGCCGGTGGCGGCATCCCGCAGCACCATGTCCAGCCGCCCCTCGGCCTCGCCGGCAAACATCGAGATGCCCATCTCGCGGCAGGCATCGAGCCCGACCGCCGTGCCGTCGAGCATCGACAGGCAGCCGGACACATGGAAGCCGCCCATCGAGACCGGCAGGCCGGCATTGCGGAAGGGGCGGGCAATATCGAGGGCGCGCGGATATTGGTTGGACTGGACGCCGACCAGCGCGACCATGCCGAAATTGCCGTGGCGCCTGAACTGGGCGAGCAGCCCGGCAAAATCGATTCGCGTATTGGTTTCATCGATCACGGTAATGTCGATCGCGGTATCCGGCCCGAGCACCTTGCGCTCGGCGCATTCGGCAGCGATGCCGTATATGGCCGCGAGCGAATTGGAAGGGATCATCGCCCGCCACCAGCGGATGACGTAGCCGTCATCGTCATAATGCGACGGCTTGATCAGGATCAGCTGAAAACGTCGGCGCGCAGCTTCCAAGACATGGGACAAGAGTATCTATCTTTCTTCAGAAGCTTTTGCCGGAGGCAAAATGGAGTTGAAGGCACATATCATGCATGGCGTATCAATGCGACTTATGAGGGTTTGAACCAAGGCCTAAAAACGGCGCTGCGCGCGAAACGCTCCGCGCAGCGTATCAATCTTCAATATACTACCCGATATCGAGCAGCAATGCGCGGTGGTCGGAGACCTCGGGCGCTTCGACCACTTCGAATTTGGCAATGTTCACCCCCGGTGTCACCAGCATGTAGTCGGCAAAGCGGCCCTGCTTCAGATAGTAGGAGGTTCGTGTGTCGACAAGGTCGTTTCCGGTGACGAGGTCGGAAAGCCCGAGTCCAGCGAGAATCGCAAAGGTTGCGCTCTCAGGCAAAACGTTGAAATCGCCGCAGACGACGAGCCCTTCGTCGCCGGGCCAGACTCGCTCGATGAGCCGGACCAGCGCTGCAGCCTGCTCCTGGCGCGCTACCGTATCGCCTTTGCCGGCGGGATCGCGTAGGCCATGCATGTGGGCGATCGTCACGCTGCGGCTCTGCTCATGGCTGAAGAGGCGTACGCAATGGGCGTTTCTTGGTCTTGGATGTTGACCCCAGCCATCGGCGGAAAAACTGCCATGCACGAACTCCAGCCCCTCGGCGATAATAGAATGCGATTTGCGGACGAAGGTCGCCAACCCGAATTCCGCGACAATGGCGGCGTCGTCATCGAAAAGCTCACCTCGCGATGTCGGGCAGAAGAAGGCGTCGTGGCCGGGCAGGGCGGCGCTGATCTCGTAAAACAGGTTGGCACGCTGCGGCAGTTCCAGCCCCGCATCTCGGTATATCGACCATCCGCTATCCGCATTCGGCGCCCGCAGCACTTCCTGCAGGCACAGCACATCAGGGTCGGCCTGCTTGACATAGGCGATCAGGGCCTCGTGCAGTCGGCCGCCCCATGCATTCAGCGAAATGATGCGCAAGCTCCCGGCTCCATCCTAGTTGGCGGAATCAGATGGTGGCGCCGCCGTCGGGCTTTCAGAGTTCCGATTTGATGTCGCCCATCCTGTTCCAGGCGTCGAGGCCGGCGATCTTGTACGCTTCGGCGAGCGTCGGATAGTTGAAGGTGTTTTCGACAAAATATTCAACCGTGCCCTTCAGGTTGAGCACCGCCTGACCGATGTGCACCAGCTCGGTGGCGCCTTCGCCGACGATATGCACGCCGAGCAGTCGGCGGGTTTTCAGCGAGAAGATCAGCTTCAGAAGCCCGGTATCGAGGCCCATGATATGGCCGCGCGAGGTTTCGCGGAAGCGGGCAATGCCGCATTCATAGGCGATGCCGCGCTCCTTCATTTCCTCTTCGGTCAGGCCGCAGGTCGAGATCTCCGGCACCGCATAGATGCCGTAGGGGAAATATTTCTGCGGCTCCTTGGCGACCGCGCCGATCGCCACACGCGCGGCGATGCGGCCCTGTTCCATCGAGGTCGAGGCAAGGCTCGGGAAGCCGACGACGTCACCGGCGGCGTAGACATTCGGCACAGAGGTCTGGAAGGTCTCCGGATTGACCTTGAGACGGCCACGGCTGTCGGCCTCCAGTCCAATGGCGGGAAGGTTTAACGCGTCGGTCGCTCCCATGCGTCCGGCGGCAAAGAGCACCATGTCGGTCACCAGATGACGGCCGTTGTCGAGCGTCAGCTGGACCTTGCCGCTATCGAGCCGCTCGACCTTCTCGGCTTTCGTGCCAAGCAGCAGCTTCATATTGCGGTCGCGCAGCTGATAGGTGAAATCCTCGACGATTTCCTTGTCGATAAAGTCGAGCATGGTCGACTTTGGATCGATCACCGTCACTGCAGTATCAAGGGCCGAGAAGATCGTCGCATATTCGATGCCGATAACCCCGGCGCCGATGACAACCATGGTGCGCGGCAGCTCTTCGATATCAAGCAGCTCGTCACTGTCGAGCACGGTCTTGCCATCGAATGGCATGTAATCCGGGCGGAAAGGTTTCGTGCCCACCGCAAGCAGAATGCTGGCGCCGTTCACCGTCAGCGCTTCGCCGTCATCCTTGATGACCTGCAAGGTGGTGGAATCGACGAAACTCGCCTTGCCGCGCATGTGGTGGACACGGTTTCGGGCGAACTGATGCTCGAGCACTTCCACTTCATGGTTGAGGGTAATCAGCAGGCGGCGACGCAGGTCTTCCGCACTGATCTCCTGCTTGACGCGGTAGGATCGCCCATAGAAGCCGCGCTCGCGCCAGCCGGAGAGATTGAGCGCGGTCTCGCGCAGCGTCTTCGAAGGGATGGTGCCGGTATGGACGGACACTCCTCCGACGCGCTTGCCCTGTTCGATGACAAGCACTTTCTTGCCGAGTTTCGCAGCCTGGATCGCGCCGCGGCGCCCTGCGGGACCGCTACCCACTACAACGAGATCGTACTGAAACATCCTCTAGCCTCGGATTGGAAATGGAATCATTTGCGACAAAAATGTCGCTCCTCTATCGGTAGCCGGTCAATGTTACAGATTGTTTTACGGCTGCCGATTCAGCCGGACCTGTGCTTTTCAGATCAGCTTCGGCCCTTTCAGGCTCACATGGCCGTCCTTGCCGATGATGATGGGGTCGTGGACAGTGATATCAAGTGCCATCGCCGCGTCGGTGATCACCTTCGTCATATCGATGTCAGCGCGCGACGGTTGTTCATGCCCGAGTGATGTAGTCCGTGGAAATATCGGTCACACTGGTGACCCCGAGCAACGCCATATTGCTATGCAGTTCCGTCTTCAGGATATCCGCCGCTCTGCGCACGCCCGGTAACCCCGCGACGGCTGCAGCATAGAGGAACGGTCTGCCCACGAATACGAAAGAGGCGCCGAGCGCGAGGGCCTTCATGACATCCGTTCCACGCCGGATGCCGCCGTCGATCATGACGGCAATGCTGTCTCCAACACGTGCCGCAATCTCCGGAAGGGCCTGAAGGGGAGATGCGGTGCCGTCGAGCTGGCGGCCGCCATGATTGGAGACGATCACTCCATCCGCCCCGGTATCTGCAGCCCGTGCCGCGTCTTCAGGATGCATGATCCCCTTGACCACGAGCTTGCCGGCCCAGCGCTTCCGTATCCGTTCCAGGTGACTCCAGTTGAGATGGTCACGCTTGCCGAAATCGCGCGTGACGTTCGAGGAGATGATCGGCGCCCCTCTTGTCGCGTAGGAATTTTCAAAATGCGGAATGCCGTGCCGGACGATCGTGCGCAGGAATGTACCGGTTGTCCAGCGGGGATGCGAGATGCCCTGCCATGCCAAGCGGAGCCCGGGACGCAAAGGCGTCGAAAACCCCGCCCTTACATTATTCTCGCGATTGGGCAGCGTGGCCGTATCCACGGTCAGCAGAAGTGTGCCGATGCCGGCGGCAGCGACCCGATCGATGAGAGCGTCGATACGGTCGGGTTCTCCGGGGAGATAGGCCTGAAACCATGCCTGTGGCGAAACCGCAGCGATCTCTTCCAGGGGAATGAGTGACGAACCGCTTATGATCATCGGGATTCCCGATTGGTCCGCGCCTTGCGCGAGCACGATGTCGCCCCGATAAGCCATCAGCGCGCTGATCCCCATCGGCGCGATGCCGAACGGTGCGGCATGGGTCTTGCCGAAGAGGCTCGTCTCGGTGCTGCGCCTCGAGACGTCGCGAAGTACACGAGGCCGAAAGGCATAGGCCTGGAAGGCTTCTGCGTTATGCCGCAGCGACGCGTTGGTCTCGGTCGCGCCGGCGATATAACCGAACAGAGGCTTTGGCAGATGTCGCCGTGCCCGCATTTCAAAGTCATCGAGGCAGAGCGCATCGCGGCAGAGCCTGGTCGATCGATCGGTGTTACCGCTGGAGATCGTCATGAAGCTTTATCTTCTCGGTATTTCGGGCGGGTATTATTCAGCGTAGCGGCGCAGGATTGCATAGAATCCCGCGCCGGCGACTGCTGTCAACTGAAGCTTTCCGCCAGTCTTCGCGCGCTTCGCATGCTTGCCTGCGACCTCTCCGGATCGAGGGCAGAATGAGCGTCAGCAGCATGCCGCCTGATCGTCTCCGTGCAGGGCTTGGGGCCGGGCAAGGTTGGGCGCTGGTTGTGTGGTCGCGCCTCAACGTAGCGGGATTACATCAACTTCAGCCCCTTCAGGCTGACATGGCCGTCCTTGCCGATGATGATGTGGTCGTGCACGGTGATGTCGAGCGCCTTGGCTGCCTCGACGATCACCTTCGTCATGTCGATGTCGGCGCGTGAGGGCGTCGGGTCGCCGGACGGGTGGTTGTGGACGAGGATGATCGCCGTTGCCGATAGTTCGAGCGCGCGTTTGACCACCTCGCGGGGATAGACCGGCGTATGGTCGACCGTGCCGCGGCCCTGCACCTCGTCGGCGATCAGCACGTTGCGCTTGTCGAGGAACAGTATGCGGAATTGTTCGCGTGTCTCGTGCGCCATGGCGGCGTGGCAATACTGGATAACCGAGGACCAGGAGGAGAGAACCTGTTTGCTTCTGATCTCGCTCTTCAGAGTCCGGTGAGCCACGGTTGCGATCAATTTGAGGTCGAGGGCGACATTCTCGCCGACGCCCTTCACCTCCGTCAGGAGACCAGCCGGCGCGCCAAAGACGCCGGCGAGAGAGCCGAATCGTTCGATGAGCGCCTTGGCGATCGGCTTGGTGTCGCGTCGCGGGATCAGCCGGAAGAGCAAGAGCTCGAGGATCTCGTAATCGGCAAGCGCCGTATCGCCCAGCTCGCGGAAGCGGTCACGCAGCCGCTCGCGATGGCCGTGATAATGTTCCGGCCCGGAAAGCGAGGCGGGTAGGGCGGTCCGGGCGTTTGGCAAGGCTGGTTTTTGCGGCCGACCGCCGAAGAACGAGCGTTCGTCGGCAACAGGCTCTTCAGTCTCGAAAGGCAGCTTGTCGTCGGAAGATGTCGCAACAGGCCGCTTCGCCATCAGATCGTCACCTGGCAAGTGGCGCCAGTCCGGGCCGGTCGAGGCCACCCGGTGACAGCGTAAAGATTTCGCAGCCTTCGGCGGTGACGCCGACCGTGTGTTCATACTGCGCCGAAAGCGAGCGGTCGCGGGTCACGGCCGTCCAGCCGTCGGCGAGCACCTTCACATGCGGCCGGCCGAGATTGATCATCGGCTCGATGGTGAAGATCATGCCTTCGCGCAGCTCCGGCCCTTCATTGGCGCGGCCATAATGCAGGATGTTCGGCGAATCGTGGAACAGCCGGCCGACGCCGTGGCCGCAGAAATCGCGCACCACCGAACAGCGCTCGGCCTCCGCATAGGCCTGGATCGCCTCGCCGATCGCGCCGGTGCGGGCGCCGGGCCTGACGGCTGATATGCCGCGCATCAGTGATTCATAAGTGACCTCGAGCAGCCGCTCGGCGGCGCGCTTGATCGTGCCGACCGGATACATCCGGCTCGAATCGCCATGCCAGCCGTCGAGCACGAAGGTAACGTCGATATTGACGATATCGCCTTCGCGCAGCGGCTTGTCGTTTGGAATGCCGTGGCAGACGACATGATTGATCGAGGTGCAGGTGGATTTGGTATAGCCGCGATAATTCAGCGTCGCGGGAAAGGCGCCGTGATCCATGCCGAAATCGAATACGAATCGGTCGATCTCGTCGGTAAGCAGGCCGGGCCTGACGATATCGGCAAGCGCATCGAGGCAGCGTGCGGTCAGCTGGCAAGCCCTGCGCATGCCTTCGAACGCCTGCGCATCATAAAGCCGGATGGCGCCCGTATTCTTCGGCGGCGCGGAGGAGGCTTCGATATAATTCACCATTGCAGGGCCTTAGCGGAGATTGTTAGATTTGTTCATAATGCAGCTATGCCGGGTTCGTCCATCGCGATCAACCGTCGGGGCGAGATTTCTGAAAGGATTCGCGCCGTCTTCCGCGCCCATCCGACGCCGGATTCTGAGTGCTGGAGGAAATATCCACAATCTTCCCAAGGAGATAGGATTGATCGGATAAGGGCTCCCCGCTACTCACCGATTGGTGACAGCGGGGAAGGGTCGGTCATGCTGAATGAAGCTGAAAATCTTGATAATTCGCTTGGGGTCGGCGCGGAGCCGGAACGGCGCGTGCGCGATCGCGGCGCCACCGAGCGCGCCATCCTTGCCGCCGCCAAGAGCCTGCTGGCCGAGGAGGGCTTCCAGAATTTCGGTATCAATGCGGTCGCCCGCCGCGCCGGCTGCGACAAGCAGCTGATCTATCGCT
This sequence comes from Rhizobium sp. CBN3, assembly GCF_030518245.1. NCBI lineage: Bacteria > Pseudomonadati > Pseudomonadota > Alphaproteobacteria > Hyphomicrobiales > Rhizobiaceae > Rhizobium > Rhizobium sp. CBN3. Next base: position 38,933 of record NZ_JAULSE010000010.1, on the reverse strand, counting down.
ACTATGGCGGCCTTGACGGTTTGGTCGAGGCGATCGGCGCGGATCTCGGCACGTGGGTGAGGGATCGCATCCCGGAAGACGGCGGCGGCATGTTCATGCTCACCTATGGCGATCTGATGGAGCGGCTGGCGCTTCTGCTGCTCGACGCCTTGAGAAATGATCCGCTGATGCGCCGCATCCTCGCCTGGGAAGTATCGGAAAACACCGAGCAGGTGAGGCGGTTGTCCGAGGCCCGTTCGAAGGCTCTCGCCCTTTGGCAGGATCGCATGCGCGGTTCGCTGGCGCCGCCGAAGGGCGTGGATGCGGCAGCCGTCAATGCCGTCGTCATCGCGGCGATCCAGCACCTCGTGCTGTCCGGCGCAGCCGGCGGCCAGTGCGCCGGCCTGTCGCTGAAGACATCAAAGGACTGGGAGAAGGCAGCGACGGCACTGAAGCGTCTCGTGCGCGGCGTCTACGGCTGACACTCCTTCATCCACAGGGAGGCGCCGCAGTGTTAACCTTAACGAATGGTTTACGTTGCGTGGGGCCGGTTAACCCGACAGTGTGGCGGAGAGCAGAGATGATACGAGTGAGAACCTGCGAGTTGACGCCCATGGGAAGCAAGATCGCCAAAGCCGCAATTCTGGTGACGGCAATGATGTTCTTCGCAGTCCTGGCGCTGGATATTGCAGTTCCGGCGCTGGTGCTTTGCATCATGGCATTGTCGACCTGGCTGGTTTCGCTCGATCTGCCCGTTGCCCACAAGGGAGGAGAAGCCGCATGAAGTGGTTTCTAGTCTTCTGGGCCGGTCCTATCGTCTTTCTGGGCGCATGGTACTGGCTCTCCTATTACGACATGAATTTCGGCATCTTCATGCTGACACGGCAGGTCCATGACCTGACCTTCGCGATTTATGGCGAAGCCCTCGGTATTCCGCCGGAAACCATCCCGCCGCTCGTTGCTCGCGCCATTGCGGCGGACAGTCTCGTCGTCTTCGCCATCCTGGGCTTCAGAAAGCGGAAGTCGATCGCCGCCTGGTGGCAGGCGCGTCAGGCGCTGAATTCGTCTCCCGCAGACCTTGTCAGCGAGGACAGCCTGTCGAGCGCGCCCTGAAGGATGAAGCTTGCCGCGGCCGAATCGATCCGTTCGGCCCGCTTGGCGCGCGAGACGTCCATTTCGATGAGGGTCCGTTCGGCCGCCACCGTCGAAAGCCGCTCGTCCCAATAGACGAAGGGCAGCGCCGTCTTCTGTTCCATGTTGCGCACGAAGGCGCGTGTCGCCTGCACCCGCGGACCCGCCGATCCGTCCATATTCATCGGCAGGCCGATGATGAAGGCTGCGACCTTTTCGGCTGCCGCAAAGTCCAGCAGCGCCTGCGCATCGATGGTGAACTTGACGCGCCGGATCACCGGACGCGGCGTGGCGAAACGCCGGCCGAGATCGGACATCGAAAGCCCGATCGTTTTGGTGCCGAGATCGAGCCCGGCGATCGCCTGCCCGGGGGCGAGGGTTTCAGCCATTTCCTCGATCGTCAGCACCGTCATTGCCGTTTCATCCCGTCAAAAGAAATTGAAGCCGCCGCCGCTTTCCTTTGCCGGGGCATGAGATATGTCCTTACCATCGAAATCAGATTTTGCATCACGTAAGGAGAGATTTCATGAAGATCACCTGGCTTGGCCATTCCGCCTTCCGCATCGAGACATCAAAGGCGAAGATCCTGCTCGATCCCTTCCTCAGCCATAACGCCTCCTTTTCCGGCCAGGACATCAAGGATGTGTCTGTAGGCATCACGCATATCCTGCTGACCCATGGCCATGGCGACCATGTCGGCGATACCGTGGCGCTTGCCAAGGAAACCGGCGCCGTCGTTCTTGCGAATGCCGATCTCGCCGCTTGGCTCGGCTCCAAGGGCGTCGGGAGGGTCGAGATGGGCAATACCGGCGGCACGGTCACGTTCGGCGGCTTCTCCGCGACCTTCACCAATGCGCTGCATTCCTCGGCCCAGATCACCGAGGACGGCGTCTCGCATGCGCTCGGCAACGCCAATGGGCTGATGCTGCATTTTGACGACGAAGCCTCGATCTTCGCCATGGGCGACACCGACATCTTCTCCGACATGGCGCTGATCAACGAGTTGCACCAGCCCGATATCGGCTTCGTGCCGATCGGCGATCGCTTCACCATGGGCGGCGCGGTGGCGGCACTCGCCTGCCAGCGCTATTTCAGCTTCAAGACCGCGATCCCCTGCCATTACGGCACCTTCCCGATCATCGACCAGACGGCCGATAAATTCGTTGCCGGCATGGAGGGATCGAAGACTGAGGCGAGGGCGCTTAAGCCTGCCGAGAGCCTGTCGATCTGACGAAACCCCGTTGCACCGGGCGGACATGGCCTTTATAGCGGGTGGGAAAAATCCTATCCGGAGAATGCCATGTCCGTCGATCTTGCCACCGTGAAGCGCGTCGCCAAACTTGCCCGTATTGCCGTCTCCGAGGATGAGGCAAATCGCATGGTCGGCGAGTTGAACGGCATCCTCGGCTTCGTCGAGCAGCTCTCCGAAGTCAATGTCGATGGCGTCGAGGCGATGACGTCGGTGACGCCGATGGCGATGAAAAAGCGGGCCGACGAGGTGACCGACGGCAACAAGGCCGCCGATATCGTCGCCAATGCGCCGGTCACCGACCATAATTTTTTCCTGGTGCCGAAAGTCGTCGAATAAGGCGTCGAAAGCCTCTTTCCGACCCTGTTGCCATTTTCAAGACCTGAAGCGAAAACAAAGATGAGCGAACTCACCAGTCTGACCATTGCCGAAGCCCGCGAGAAGCTGCGCGCCAAGGAAATCACCGCGCTCGAACTGACCGAAGCCTATATCGCGGCAATTGACGCGGCCAACGACCGGCTGAACGCCTATGTCAAGGTGACGCCGGATCTCGCCCGCCTCATGGCCAGGAAGTCCGACGAGCGGATTGCAGCCGGCACGGCGGGCGAGCTCGAAGGCATTCCGCTCGGCATCAAGGATCTGTTTGCAACCGTCGGCGTCCACACCCAAGCCTGTAGCCATATCCTCGATCGTTTCGAGCCGCGTTATGAATCGACCGTCACTCAGAACCTCTGGGACGATGGCGCCGTCATGCTCGGCAAGCTGAACATGGACGAGTTCGCCATGGGCTCGTCCAACGAGACGTCCTATTACGGCCCGGTGATCAATCCCTGGCGTGCGTCGGGCTCCAACCAGCAACTCGTTCCAGGCGGCTCCTCCGGCGGCTCGGCCGCTGCTGTTGCCGCCCATCTTTGCGCCGGCGCCACAGCGACCGATACCGGCGGCTCAATCCGCCAGCCGGCCGCCTTCACCGGCACCGTCGGCATCAAGCCGACCTATGGCCGCTGCTCGCGCTGGGGCACCGTCGCCTTTGCCTCCTCGCTCGACCAGGCAGGCCCGATTGCCCGTGATGTGCGCGATGCCGCTATCCTGCTGAAGTCGATGGCAAGCGTCGACGCCAAGGACACCACGTCTGTTGATCTGCCGGTGCCCGATTATGAGGCCGTCCTCGGCCAGTCGCTGAAGGGCATGAAGATCGGCATTCCGAATGAATACCGCGTCGACGGCATGCCTGAGGAGATTGAGACCCTCTGGCGCCACGGCATCGCCTGGCTGAAGGATGCCGGCGCCGAGATCGTCGATATCTCCCTGCCGCACACCAAATACGCGCTTCCGGCCTATTACATCGTCGCGCCTGCCGAGGCGTCCTCGAACCTCGCGCGATACGACGGCGTGCGCTACGGCCTGCGTGTCGACGGCAAGGATATCGTCGACATGTACGAAAAGACGCGCGCCGCAGGTTTCGGCCAGGAAGTCAAGCGCCGCATCATGATCGGCACCTATGTGCTGTCGGCCGGCTACTACGACGCTTATTACATCCGCGCCCAGAAGGTCCGCACACTGATCAAACGCGATTTCGAACTGGCCTTCGATGCGGGCGTCGACGCCATCCTGACGCCGGCGACGCCGTCCTCCGCCTTCGGCGTTGCTGACGAAAACCTCGCGGCCGATCCGGTGAAGATGTACCTGAACGACATCTTCACGGTGACGGTCAACATGGCGGGCCTGCCCGGCATCGCCGTGCCTGCCGGCCTCGACCATAAGGGCCTGCCGCTTGGCCTGCAGCTCATCGGCAAGGCCTTCGACGAGGAGACCCTCTTCAAGACCGCCTACGTCATCGAACAGGCCGCCGGCAAATTTACGCCGGCCAAGTGGTGGTAACGGGTCTCACGATCCGAAAGATGACCTCCGCCGACCGAGAAACGGTCGGAGCCGTCGGCTTCGCCGCACGGGCCGCAGCCGACGCCTTCGACGAGAATTATCGCGACCCTGATGTGATTGCCAAAGTGCAGCATGAGTTCGCCGTCTTTCCCAAAGACACGAAAGGCGAGATCTTCGTTGCTGAAATAGGTGGTGAGATCGTCGGGTGGGGCGCACGTGAAGGCGAACCCAACTATGTGTCCGATCTCTGGGTGAATCCCGATCATCAGCGTAAGGGGGGGGGGCGAGGCTCTGCTGTCGTATCTGTGCGAGTTGATGACGGCTGAAGGACTGACGACCGCCCGGATCGACACCCATGCCAGGAACATAGGCGCGATCCGGCTTTACAAACGGTGCGGTTTCACCATCATCTGGCACGGTATCGAATTCTCCAGGAGCATGGGCGTCCCGCTCGAAAAGGTGCACCTGGAGAAGCAGCTAGGCTGAGCAATAGCCGAAACTGGGAGGGCGACATGGCAGGCAATGATCTTGTGCGCCTGATCGAGGCAATCGATCACCTTGCCGCCGGCGGCTTCGCGATGGGCGCGGATTGGCAGGCAGTTCACGATATCTGTCAGCGCCACGAAGGCGAACAGCCGTTCGACTGGGGCCACGCCCTCTGCCATCGCATCGAGGGCGACGACTGGAATGCCGACTACTGGTATCGCCGCGCCGGCAAGATGCGCGGCACGGGCACGATCGCCGACGAGTGGGCGGCGATGCGGGCGGAATTGTCTGCAAAGGCTTGAGCTTTGCCCTGACCGCGCCGGTTTAAGGCGCGGCCAGAGTGAGTTGGTCGCCGACCTATCTATTGTCCAGCTGCGACCTGACAGCCCCCCGGCCGCGATGGGCTCCTTGTCTCCCGCGTCAAAGGATGCGCTGCAGCCGACAGTCTTCAACCTGCCAAGGCTGTTGTGCAAATTCTTTTGAGAAGTACGGTTTGGCCAGAAATGCTGGATTGATGAACGTGATCAACAGCATCTCAACTGCATATGCTGGAGCAAAGCAACGTGGGCCGATCTGTTGAAACAAGTTGGCTATCCGGGGTACTAAAATGGCGATGCTGAGAATCGGCGATATTATCGAGATCAACACCGCGAAAGGATTGGCTTACGCGCATTACGCGCACAAGCATAAGCAATATGGTGCGTTGCTTCGGGTATTTGGGAATTTTTTTGATGATCGGCCCGACAGCTTTGCCGATTTAGCAAACAGCCGGCCAGTGTTTATGTGTTTCTTTCCGCTAAGCGCAGCGGTTGATCGAGGCATTGTGTCAATTGTTGACAATGTGCCGCTGCCATCTTACGCCACGAAATTCCCGACGTTCCGTGCCGGTGTTGTAGATCCGGCTACGCGGAAGGTGGGCGTGTGGTGGCTGTGGGACGGTGAAAAGGAATGGCTGATCGGGCAGTTATCTGCTGAACAGCGTCAGCTGCCGATTCGTGGGGTGTGGAACGATACGTTGTTGGTCGAGCGAATTGAATCTGGTTGGACACCGGAAACAGATTCGGCGTGACATAGAGCTTTCATCCTTGGGGCGACTAGTTCGGAAAGATTGTCGGTTTCGAGGTGAAAACATCAATGTCTGATACGGTGAAGCTTGATCGCAGCCAAGGTTCGGAAAAATATTTCTGTAATGCAATTTGGTGGCGCTTCGAAAATCGGCATGCGCCAAACGCCGTTCTTCGTTCTCTCTTATCTGAGAGCAAGATACTGCTCGACGCGATTGTGAAGTGATGGGAGCAGCGCCTAAATGTTTCTAAAAGAAATCACATCTGCGATAGACGAAAAAATGGCGCAGATAGGGTTCATGAAAGTATCAAAATTTTTATATTGCCGTAGCAATGATGGCGAGACAGAGAGTTTTGTTGAGTGGAATTTATTTGGCAGACCCGTAAACAACTTCGCATGTGACTTTGGGCTGCGGAACATTGGCGCGTTTAGTTTTGCAGAAAAGTGCTTGAAACTCTACGGCGGGAGAAACAGTAGGGTGGAAAGCCGATTTAATCAGCGGTGCCAATTGGGGCAATACTACTCATGGGGAGAACGGTCATCGCTACGGTTGAGTGACCATGGCGGGAATTTGAAGTTAATGCTTGAGAAGGCTAAAGCCGACATCCATCGCTTCGACCGTGAGCTGGGAGGGTTTTTGATCTCGAAGGACAAGCTTTGCGATCTTCTGATAAGTGATTACAAATGGATGCCGTGGGCCTGGTGTAATGGCGCGGCAAGGGCTGCGGAATATGCCTACCTCGCTTCAAGCATCGACGGCACAAGCCCAGGTGTAATACGTGCTGCTCTTAGACCGTACGAGAATGTAAACATAAGATCCGGCCTAGATCGCTCTGTTGAAGTTCGCGAGTATTTGGATAACGTGTTCCGGGATCTTGGCGCGATATCAACGTGATTGCGGCCAGCTCATCACAGCTGTTCTCGGCCAGCAGCGTCGGCACCATCGCACCGGCTCCGTCATCTCCTTGCGGGTGACTCGGCCCATCTGTCATAGGCCATCGTCGTCACCGCGCCGCGTGCATCCGTCTGCGGATCAGCCGGTCGGCATCGTCATAGTCATAGGACCAGTTGCCGAGATCCGGATCGCTTGCCGTCAGCGGGTTGCATGTAAAATGTGCAGCAATGTACAGGGCAGGAGCTCCGATGGCTCGGTGGAGTTAGATAATCATGAAGAATTCGTTAGATCGGATTAAATCTGGTGGCGGACCGCTTGTATGTATAGAAAGGCGTAATGCAGCTCAATGGCTCGGAGTCGGAGGGACTAACTTCGGGAATGGAATTTATACTAAATTTTTTAGTGACTACGAAAGAGCTTGTGATGTTCAAGATTATCTGGGTGTCATCCCGCTGAATACTGGCTTCGCGGTCGTCCTTGGAGATATGCCGCTGGAAACACGGGTTTCTTACGGAGTTGGGGATATTCCATTTATAGTAAGAATTTTTTATTCAGATCAGGGAGTTGATGTGGTCGAAAAATTGAATGATCTAAAAGTTCTTGATGAGATAGATTCCGTCGAGTCTGTCAATGTTGAAATAAGAGAGGGTGAAATAGTAATTTTCGACTCCGCTTATCCGTTTTCTGAAGTCGGGGATGCGTACTTGAGTTTGGATTTTCAGCCGGGCAAATATATCGTCGTTAGCAAATTGTTTGAACCAGATGAGAGAAGTTCCTTATTGATTCACGAGTTTCGTCGGTATCAGACGTAACTGAGTCTCCGCGAGGGCAACGGATCGCTTTTTCGGGCACAGACATGGCAGCCAACGGCAAATTTACCTACACCTATGACGATCTCTCTCGCCTGACCGGCGCCGACAATGCCGGCGACAACACGCTCGACGAGACCTACAGCTACGATACAAATCACAATCTTCTCTCCCGCACCCGGATCGGCAGCTATGTCTATCCCGCGGCGGCATCCGCGATCCGCCCGCATGCGGCAACGCAGATTGGCGCCAAGACCATCGACTATGACGCCAACGGCAACATGGTCTCGGATGTGCCCGCACGCTGAGCTGGGACGGCGCCAACCGGCTGGCGAGCATCACCCAGAACGGCGCCACGGTGAGCTTCGCCTATGGCCCCGACGGAGCAAGGGTGAAGAAGAGCGGCGGCAATGGATGCCACATGGCTAGATAGGAATACGGGATGGGCAGTTCAAAGTTCGAAGATCCACGGTTAGGCGTCTACTGCTGTGGCCATCTGTTCCGGCGTGAACGACCTGCACTCCTCGTTATTAGAGGAGACGGCGACTGGCAGTTTATATGCGGGGGTGTTGATCATAGTGATCCGCTTGAACCATACCATGTTAGCGTGGGCGTCTTGCTCGATGCCGACCCGACGCTTAATCAGATCGCAGATCTTCCGCCCGAGTGGGAAGCTGAGCGCGCAGAAATTGGAGACGCCTGGCTGAGAACTGTCGGGACGCAATAGGTAAGCCAATTGGGATGGCCGCGCTTCAGTTCCATCCATTCTAACCTGTTTGTCTCAGCGGTAAGTCGTGCGTAGGTTACCCCGTTACTCTCCGGGACTACACGCCTAGAATGGAGCTCACTTTTTATGCGAACTGTTGAAAATGGTCGCACGTGAATAGGAACTGGCCCTGACCGCGCCGGTTCAAGGCGCGATCAGGGTGAGTTAGTCAATTGACCTATCTATTGTCCAACTGAGACCTGACCAGTCTCAGTCCTCGTTCGGTTATCCGGTAGGGTTGGCCGCCTGAAGACCTAATCGCCTTCAGCCGTTTCAATCTCCTGAAGAGATCGAGGTCGACGCCGGGATAGAGCCAGCCGTCTCGGGTGAAGCAACTGACGTTCTCGATTTTTCTGTTGTCGTCGCGGGTAATTTCGATACGGCCACCTTGGGCCATGAGATGCAGGATGCGCTGCTCCGTGCGGGAAATGTCCATGTTGTGAGATCCGGTATCGCGCCGTAGGCGCGCACAAAAACGATCTGGCGCTCATTCGAACGTCAGGGCTTCGTTTTTCGGGCCCATGCGCGCAAGAAAACTTGCGGGCAGGGCCTTTACCGGGTCTCAGACTGGCTCAACATAAAACATCTATTATTCAGCCCGAAAAAAGCGGTCAAGAGCATCCCTGTCGGTGAAAACCGGTCGAAAACCCTGGTTTCGGTTGATCGTCCCTTTGCCGCTACTGGTAAATTCCGCGACTCAGTGATCTAGTTAGAGGGGTAACGCGGAGGTGTCGTTGATCCACATTCGCAACGCCCGAGACGGGGAAGCGGAGCTATTGAGCGAGATCGGGCTCAGGGCCTGGCAGAAGGCGATGGCGTCGATCGGCGAATCGGATGCGATGATCGACGCGGCGCGCAACGCCTTTCGCAACTTCGTGGAGAATGACTGGCTGACCATCACCGTCATCGAGCAGAACGGCCAGGTCGTAGGCTGGGCTGCACGCGAGGGATTGGATGAAACCATCTCGGATTTTTGGATCGATCCCATCTTCACCCGGCAGGGACTCGGCTCAGCCCTCCTCGAACGCATCGAGAAGGATATTGCCGGTCGAGGTTTCGACACGGCGACGGTGCAGACCCATTCCGGCAATAGCGAGGCAATCGGCTTTTTTCGGAAGCACGGTTATGGCATCCACTGGCTGTCGGTCGCCTATAATCCGAAGCTTGACCGCGACGTGCCCTCTGTCGGGCTGACGAAGCCGCTGGTTTCGGACAGCCAAGGCGGCTATGGGCAGGAATTCTGACGTTTAAAAATCCAGATGAAGGTGAGGGGCCCATAGCGGCGCGAGGGTCAGCGCCGTGGCCAAGGCGCCGTGGAGGATCAGGATTGCCGCCAGGATCGACCGGAACGGCTCCTTTCTCGTCTTGTGCCGCAGCAACTGCTGCGCCGCCACCGCGCCGAGGCTGCCGCCGATCAGCGCAAGAGTCAGAAGCGTGCGCTCGCTGATGCGCCACCCGCCATTGCGCGCCGCCTGCTTATCGAGGAAATAGATCGAAAAGACGATGAGGTTCAGCGCCAGAAACAGTACGGCCATTTTGGTGATGTCGGTCATCGTCATGTGGCTACACTGCCATGCCTCGGTTAACCCGCGGCAAATGTCGCTCCGTCAAACCGCGGTGCGCGATGGCGAAAGCCTTGCACCGGAACGCCATTTCCTTTACCTCACCAGTGGAAAAGAACAGCCTGCAAAGAGCATCAGATGACCCTTGTCGACGTCCGCACGCCCGATCCGAAACGCTTCATCCCCGGCGCCACCGGCGACTGGGAAGTCATCGTCGGCATGGAAGTCCATGCCCAGGTGCTGTCCAACTCGAAGCTCTTCTCCGGCGCCTCGACGGAATTCGGCAAGCCGCAGAATTCGAACGTTTCGCTGGTCGATGCCGCCATGCCCGGCATGCTGCCCGTCATCAACGAGGAATGCGTCAAGCAGGCCGTGCGCACCGGTCTCGGCCTCAAAGCTGAGATCAACAAACGTTCGCTCTTCGACCGCAAGAACTACTTCTACCCCGACCTGCCGCAGGGCTATCAGATCTCGCAGTACAAGGACCCGATCGTCGGCGAGGGCAAGATTGTCATTTCGCTCGGGCCGGACCGTCAGGGCCATTTCGAGGACATCGAGATCGGCATCGAGCGCCTGCACCTGGAGCAGGATGCCGGCAAGTCGATGCACGACCAGCACGCGACCATGTCCTATGTCGACCTCAACCGGTCCGGCGTGGCGCTGATGGAGATCGTCTCCAAGCCTGACATGCGCTCGTCCGACGAAGCCAAGGCCTATATGACCAAGCTGCGGTCGATCGTCCGTTATCTCGGCACTTGCGACGGCAACATGGACGAAGGCTCGATGCGCGCCGACGTCAACGTCTCCGTCCGCCGTCCGGGCGAGGCTTTCGGCACGCGCTGCGAAATCAAGAACGTCAACTCGATCCGCTTCATCGGCCAGGCGATCGAATACGAAGCCCGCCGCCAGATCGGCATTCTGGAAGACGGTGGCACGATCGATCAGGAGACGCGCCTCTTCGACCCCAACAAGGGCGAGACGCGCTCGATGCGCTCGAAGGAAGACGCGCATGATTATCGCTACTTCCCCGATCCGGATCTGTTGCCGCTCGAATTCGACGACGCCTTCATCAAGGCGCTCGAAGCCGATCTGCCGGAACTGCCCGACGACAAGAAGGAGCGCTTCGTGCGTGAACTCGGCCTGTCGGTCTACGATGCCTCCGTGCTCGTTTCCGAAAAGGCGATCGCCGATTATTTCGAGGCCGTGGCCGCCGGCCGTGACGGCAAGACGGCGGCAAACTGGGTGATCAACGACCTACTCGGCGCACTCAACCGTACCGGCAAGGACATCGAACAGACACCGGTCTCGCCGGCCCAGCTCGGCGCCATCATCGACCTCATCAAGGCGGGGACCATCTCCGGCAAGATCGCCAAGGACCTTTTCGAGATCGTGCTGACCGAAGGCGGCGATCCCGCCGAGATCGTCGAATCGCGCGGCATGAAACAGGTGACGGATACCGGCGCCATCGAAAAGGCCGTGGACGAGATCATCGCCGCCAACCCCGAACAGGTCGAAAAGGTCAAGGCGAAGCCGACCATGGCGGCATGGTTCGTCGGCCAGGTGATGAAGGCGACCGGCGGCAAGGCCAATCCGCAGGCGGTCCAGGCGCTCGTCAAGGCGAAGCTCGGAATCGAGGAATAAGCGGTGTATTTCGTCCGCACCGCCGGCGAGCGCGACCTCGAGAAGGTGCGCGCTCTTCTGGTGGAAAGCTTTCACGCCACCTATGATGAACTCCACGGCAAAACAAAGGTGGACGAGCTGATCGCCCGTCTCTTTACGCCGGCAGCGTTGAAGGCACGGCTGGCGCGCAAAGATGCCGAGCTCCTCGTCGCCGATAATGGCCGCAACATCGGCGGCGTAGGTTATGCCGCGATGTCGCCAGCGCTGACGAAGACGGTCATGCTGCATCTCCTCTATGTCAATCCGTCGCTGCAGCGCCAGGGCATCGGCCGCGATATCTTCGCCGAGCTCGAAACCTGCTTTCCGGATGCTGAGATCATGCGTCTGGAGGTCGAGCCGCAGAATGCGGCGGCGATCGCCTTCTATGGGGCGCATGGTTTCGCCGAAGTCGGCCGCAGCGAGAACAGCGCGCCCGGACAATCCGGCATTCCCTCGCTGATTTTCGAAAAACCGCTGGAAGGGCATTGATCCCGTGGCGGTCGAATTGTCCGATATTCTCATTCGCCAGGCGCACAGGGACGATCTTCCGGCGCTTGTGGCGCTGTTTGCCGCCGATCCTCTCGGCGGTCACGGCGATACGACGGATGCCGAGGCTTTTGCCGATTATGCCGAGGCCTTCGCCGTCATCGAGACTTCGCTGAACCAGACGCTTTATGTCGCAGAGCGCGGCCGCGAAATCGTCGGTACGTTCCAGACGATGCTCACGACCTCGCTGACAGGCCGCGGTTCTTCGACGATGATCATCGAGGCGGTGCAGACGCGGGCCGACATGCGCGGGCAGGGCATCGGCACTGGAATGATCGAATTCGCCGTTGCCGAGGCAAAAAGCCGCGGCGTGCGGCTGGTACAGCTGACCTCGAATGTCATACGCAAGGATGCCCATCGTTTCTATGAAAGGCTTGGCTTCAAGCCTTCGCATCTCGGTTTCAAGATGGCCTTGAAATGACCCTCGCCTCTCGTGGAATCGCTGGACAATTCGGCTTGGCGACGGCATAAGCGGGGAGCTAAATTCTGGTTTGGCCCGCGCTGGCGGGCACAAGGAAAAGACATGCGGGATCTTCTGGTTCAAATCTTCACCTGGTGGAACAGTCAGACGATAGGCACGCGTTTTGCGACCTGGCGTTTTGGCAAGCGCGTCGGCGAGGATGAATTCGGCAACGTCTATTATCAAGGCGGCATGTCCTCCTACGGTCTGCCGAAGCGCTGGGTGATCTACAAAGGCTATGCCGAAGCTTCCGCCATTCCGCCGGGCTGGCATGGTTGGATGCATCATCGCACTGATGTTCCGCCGTCCAAGGAAAATTATGTCGCCAAGGAATGGCAGAAGGCGCATCGTCCGAACCTCACCGGTTCGCCGCAGGCTTACCGTCCGCCGGGCTCGCTCGCAGTTCCCGGTGAGCGGCCGCGCGTCACCGGCGATTACGACGCCTGGACGCCCGGCAACTGAGACGGCTCGACCGGGCGATCGCAAGCCCGGCTTTTGGCCACAATTGACCTTTACCCGCAGGTTGGCCGCGCTTGACCGCGGCCGTGAACCGAAAATATCTGGAGACGGGTGCATATGAAGCTCTTCACGCGGAACGTGGTCCTGCGTGGCGCCGGATCGCTGCTGGCGCTCTCGGCTCTGCTTCCACCGGTTGCGGCGCATGCCGCCCGCATCGACAATCCGGTTGCCGTCTTCTCCGGTCTCGACAAGATCACCGGCCGCATCACGACGTTCGATGTCTATGTCAATGAGACGGTACAGTTCGGCGCCCTGCAGGTGACGCCGAAGGCCTGCTATTCGCGCGACCAGGCCGAAGCCCAGAAGATCGACGGTTTCGTCGAGGTCGACGAAATCACCCTCGACCGCAAGATCCGCCGCATCTTCACCGGCTGGATGTTCGCCGACAGCCCCGGCCTCAACGCCGTCGAGCACCCGATCTACGACGTCTGGCTGAAGGACTGCAAGACAAGCTCGGATGTGCCGGCACCGGACAAGGCGACAGCCCGCTGATTGATATATCAGCTAGGCAGACGCCGAAAAAGCTTCACAATTTCGGCGCCATCCCCCGGTTAGGCCGCGAGCCTATGCGGACGGTGTCTTGTTCCTCGTGAAAAGACCTTTGGCAAAACGAAGCGCACCGCCAAGCACGATGACGATAAGGATGCCGGCTTTTTTGAGGAAGGCGGCGGCAAGCGCCAGGAGCCCCACCTTTGCGGCGATCTTGGCGCCAGCACCGGCGGCGATCATCCCGGCCATTCCGTAGGCCGCGATCTTGTCACCTTCGACGAAATCGGTATAGGCCATTCCCTTGTCGAACTGCACGAGCGTCGTGACGGTCGGAATGACCTGCTCGATCTCCTTCAACTGGCTCAGGCCGGCCACGAAATCGAACTCGAATACGCCCTCGCGGCCAAGAACGCGTACGGAGTAGTTGAGCGTATGCGGGGCTTGCGCATCATCGCCGAACAGCAGATCGCGCGCCCAATGCAACGCATGCGCAGACTTGTCGTAATGCGGCGTCGAGGCCCAACCGATAAGCGTGATCTTTTGAAAACCCTGCTTTTCGCGCTCGACGTTGTTTTCCCGAATGGAATCCTTGATGTTCTGCAGCAGTTCATCGTAGTCGGTCGTGGCGGCGTCGGTATCTGAGACATAGCCGTCGGCGCTGTATTCGACGATGGAACCCCAGGCCGCGATATCGGTCGGCGCGTATTTCACCGGGAAGATCATCCCCATCGTTCCCTCCGCCGCCTGCGGCGGATTTCCCCAGATATCGACCAGCACCTTCTTCGTATCTGCGGAATTGAGATAGTAGAAGCCTTCTGGCACGTTCATCGTTGCCTTTGCAGCAGGCAGCTTGATCGCACCCTGCTGAAAATCGAGCTTTTGCAGCAGTGGTTTTTCTGCGTCCGAAAAAGCCCTGCCAGGGAACATCTCCTGGTAAGGGCTTGCCCCGGCTTGACCCGTGAACAAGGCGAAAAGGATTGCAGCCGCAAAATATCGTTTCAAAATTCTATCCCCCGTTGCATGGCCGAACCTATTCAAATCGGCTCGAAAATCAACGCAAGGGTGAAACGATCACGTTTAAAACTTGAGGTGTGGCGATTCCATCGCGCTGGCAAGCAACAGCGCATATTCGGCCTTCGGTACGTCGATCGCTCCGAACGTCTTCAGGTGCTCGGTGGTAAATTGCGTATCGAGCAGCGTGAAGCCCTTTTCCCTCAGCCGGTCGACCAAGTGTACAAGGCAGATTTTCGAGGCGTCTGTTCGGCGTGAAAACATGCTTTCGCCGAAGAAGGCCGAGCCAAGCGAGACGCCGTAGAGACCGCCGACCAGTTGATCGCCGTCCCAGGCTTCGACGGTATGGGCATGACCGATTTCGAACAGCGTGGAATAAAGCGACCGGATCGTCTGGTTGATCCAGGTGCTCGGGCGCCCGGATGTTTCCTCCGCGCAAGCCGCGATCACCTGGTCGAAAGCGTGATCGAAGCGGATTTCGAAGGGTTTCCTGCGCACCGTTTTGGCGAGGCTTTTCGATATGTGGAAATCACCGAGCGGCAGAACGCCGCGCAATTCCGGTTCGACCCAGAAGATCTCCGGGTCGTCGGCAGATTCGGCCATCGGAAAGAGGCCGATGGAATAGGCGCGCAGGAGGATGTCAGGGGTTATGCCTGGTGACTTCCTGCGCGATCCTGCCATTCCTGTCCTATGCCGCCGGCGTGTTGGCGAGGTAATGTTCCAGCCAGTGGATGTCGTAGTCGCCGTTGGCGATATCCTGGTTGGAGACGAGATCCTGGAACAACGGCAGCGTCGTCTTGATCCCGTCGACGACGAATTCGTCGAGGGCGCGGCGCAGGCGCATCATGCATTCGACACGGGTGCGGCCGTGCACGATCAGCTTGCCGATGAGGCTGTCGTAATAGGGCGGGATCTTGTAGCCCTGATACGCGCCGGAATCGATGCGCACGCCAAGGCCGCCCGGCGCATGGAAATGCGTGATCGTGCCGGGCGAGGGCACGAAGGTGCGCGCATCCTCGGCATTGATCCGGCATTCGATGGCATGGCCGGAAAAGTGCACCTCGTCCTGCGTCACCGACAGACCGCCGCCGGAGGCGACGCGGATCTGTTCGTGCACCAGGTCGATGCCGGTGATCGCTTCGGTGATCGGATGCTCCACCTGCAGGCGGGTATTCATTTCGATGAAATAGAACTCGCCGTTCTCGTAGAGGAATTCGATCGTGCCGGCGCCGCGATATTTCAGTTTCTTCATGGCATCGGCGCAGACCTGGCCGATCTTCATGCGCTGCTCGACGTTGAGCGCAGGCGAATTCGCCTCTTCCCAGACCTTCTGGTGACGGCGCTGCAGCGAACAGTCGCGTTCGCCGAGATGAATGGCGTTGCCTTCACCGTCACCGAAGACCTGGATTTCGATGTGGCGCGGCTTGCCGAGGTATTTTTCCATGTAGACGGCATCGTTGCCGAAGGCGGCTGCCGCCTCCGTGCGCGCCGTCGACCATGCCTCGATCAGATCGGCCTCGCTCTTGGCGACCTTCATGCCGCGCCCACCGCCGCCGGCCGTTGCCTTGATCAACACGGGATAGCCGATTTCGGCGGCCGTCCGCAGCGCATCCTCTTCGGTCTTCACTTCGCCGTCCGAGCCGGGAACGACGGGAATGCCAAGTTCCAGCGCCGTCGTCTTGGCGGTGATCTTGTCGCCCATGATACGGATGTGATCCGCCGTCGGCCCGATGAAGGTGATGCCGTGCGCTTCCAGGATATCGGCAAACTTGGCGTTCTCCGACAGAAAGCCATAGCCCGGGTGCACGGCATCGGCGCCGGTGATCTCGCATGCGGCGACGATCTGGTGGATATTGAGATAGCTCTCGCGCGAGGAGGGCGGACCGATGCAAACGCTTTCGTCGGCAAGACGCACATGCATGGCATCGGCGTCGGCGGTGGAATGAACCACGACGCAGGCAATGCCGAGCTCCTTGCAGGCCCGAAGCACGCGAAGGGCGATTTCCCCGCGATTGGCGATGAGGATTTTCGAAATCATGGGCTTGGGCCTATTCGATGACGACGAGGGCTTGGCCGTATTCGACGGGATGTCCGTCATCGACGAGGATCTCGGTGACCTTGCCCGATTTCGGCGAGGGGATCTGGTTCATCGTCTTCATCGCCTCGATGATGATGAGCGTCTGGCCTTCCTTGACGGTGGCGCCGATTTCGATGAAGGGACGTGCGCCCGGAGCCGGCGCCATATAGACGGTGCCGACCATCGGCGCATTAACGACATTCGCCGGGTTGCGGCCGGGTGCTGCGGCGGGGGCGGCAGCGGCGGCTGCCGGAGCGGCGGCTGCTGCCGGAGCGGCAAAGGCCGGTGCAGCGATCGGTGCCTGGACGTATTGCGGCATGCCGCCGCGCGAAACGCGGATGCGCAAGTCGTCCTGCTCGACCTCGATCTCCGTCAGATCCGTCTCGTTGAGGATGTTGGCGAGATCGCGGATCAGTGCCTGATCGATACCCGATTTCTTTTCAGCCATGGTGTTGCCCTGTCTTCTTCTTATGCCGTGATGTTCTTCAGCGCGTGGAGCGCCAGGATGTAGCTGTGAGGCCCGAAGCCGCAGATGACGCCCTTGCATGCCGGCGCGATCATCGATTC
The DNA here is from genome assembly GCF_030518245.1 of Rhizobium sp. CBN3. Classification (NCBI taxonomy): domain Bacteria; kingdom Pseudomonadati; phylum Pseudomonadota; class Alphaproteobacteria; order Hyphomicrobiales; family Rhizobiaceae; genus Rhizobium; species Rhizobium sp. CBN3. The sequence goes on along the minus strand of NZ_JAULSE010000010.1, from coordinate 21,782 downwards.
GTGGCGGAATTCTTCCCGCGTATGGACGTTGGATATGTGGAGCTCGACGACGGGAATCGAAATAGCGCGGATCGCGTCGTGCAACGCAACTGACGTATGCGTGTAGGCACCTGCGTTGATGGCGACGCCGGCGGCCTTTTCGTCGGCCTCGTGAAACCAGTCCACAAGCGTGCCTTCGTGGTTGCTCTGACGGAAGTCGATATCAAAGCCGAGTTCGCGCCCGGCTGCCTTGCAGTCTGCCTCGATGTCCTTGAGCGTCTTGCCGCCATAAATGCCGGGCTCTCGTTTACCCAGCATGTTCAGGTTTGGACCGTTCAGGACAAAAATCGTTTGCGTCATCGAATGTTCCGTAAATGCACGACGGCAACCTATAGACTCCGCGAGGTCTGAATGAAAGCCCTTACGGGTTGGCCGGCAGGAATCGCGCCACATTTGTCCACATGGCTGAAACGCTTCGATTCTGGCGATTTGATGAGCGGCCGGTCGGCTGTCCGCTTCCTCAGCAGGCGGTCTTGCCGCAGCTGCGCATGTTCTTGACCTTGGCTTCGAGATCGTCGAGCCCGACGGCGCCCGGGACCAGCTCGTTGCCGATCACATAAGAGGGCGTGCCGCTGATGCCGAGGCTGGAGGCAAGCTGATAGGTCGCCTGAACGATCCCATCGTTCGGGCTCTTCGCCATCTCGGCGCGAATCTTGTCTTCGCTGACGCCGAGAGAGCCTGCGACAGCGATCGCACTGTCTTCCGAAGCGCGGCCTTCGCTGCTGAGAAGGGCGACATGGAAATCAGCATATTTGGCAGGCGCCAGCCTGCGGAAGGCGTCGGCCACTTTGTGGGCGGCAACCGAATCCGGCCCGAGGATCGGGAATTCCTTGAGCACGAAGCGGACGTTCGTGTCCTTCTTCAGCATCGCCTGCATGTCGGGAAGCGCGTGACGGCAGTAGGTGCAATTATAATCGAAGAATTCGACGACGGTCACATCGCCCTTGGGATTGCCGAGCGTGACGTCATCCTTTGAATTGAAGATGTTGGCGGTGTTCTCCTCGATTGCCATATTGGCCTTCACCAGCCGCGCAGCTTCCTGCTTCTTCTGCAGCGCGTCCTGGACGTCGAGCATGATCTCCGGGTTTTCGATCAGATATTGCTTGATGAATTCGCCGAACTCCTTCTTCTGCTGATCGTCGAGCGCTGCCGCCGGAAACGGAAGCGCGATCGATGCGGCGAGCGCCAGTGCGGTGAAGCTTTTTGAGAAGAAGGCCATGATATCCTCGTCATCGGCGATGCAGTCTTGGTCGAGAAAACCGTCGCCGGGTTATGGACTTGAACGCGTCGCGTCAAGGTACGGTGCGTCGAGTTCTGTTCAAACAGGAATTTTCATCCCTGCGCCGCCCTCGCGGGATTGTGATGAGCCGATTAATGCGGCAATTGTCTGGCCAATAGCGAAGAAGCCGAGCGAGAAGCGATCTTGTTTTCCATATCGAAACGCAGCGAAGTCGAGCCTTTTCATGCCATGGACGTGTTGGCGGAGGCGACGAAGCGGCGGGCAGCCGGCCATTCCGTCATCTCGATGGCGGTCGGCCAACCCTCGCATCCCGCGCCTCGAGCTGCCCTCGAAGCGGCAAGCGCCGCCCTTGTCGAAGGCCGGATCGGTTATACGGATGCGCTGGGGACGGCGCGGCTGAAATCCGCACTTGCCTGGCACTACAAGGATCGTCACGGTCTGGAGATCGATCCCAGGCGCATCGCCATCACCACAGGTTCCTCGGCAGGGTTCAATCTCGCCTTCCTCACGCTTTTCGATGCCGGCGATGCCGTGGCGATCGCAAGACCGGGTTATCCCGCTTATCGCAACATTCTCGGCGCGCTGGGGCTGGAGGTTCTCGAAGTGCCGGTGACGGCCGAGACCCACTTCACCCTGACACCCGAGAGCCTCGATGCGGCGCAGCAGCAAAGCGGCGTCCGGCTCAAAGGCGTGCTGCTTGCAAGCCCCGCCAACCCCACCGGCACCGTGACCGGCCGTGACGGGTTGAAGGCGCTTGCAGATTACTGCGCCGCCCAATCCATCGCCTTCATCTCCGATGAAATCTATCATGGGCTGACCTTCGCGGGAGAGGAGGCGAGCGCGCTCGAGCTGACCAACGAGGCGATCGTCATCAACTCCTTCTCCAAATATTACTGCATGACCGGCTGGCGAATCGGCTGGATGGTGCTGCCGGAGCGGCTGGTGCGGCCGATCGAGCGGGTGGCGCAGAGCCTTTATATCTCGCCGCCCGAGCTCTCTCAGATCGCAGCGGTGGCCGCGCTTGGCGCAAGCGAAGAGCTCGATCATGTCAAGGCGAGCTATGCCGCAAACCGCGCGCTGCTGCTCGACCGCCTGCCCAGGATCGGCCTTGCGCCCGCTTCGCCGATGGACGGCGCCTTCTACGCCTATGTCGATGTCTCGCACTTCACCAATGACAGCATGGGTTTTGCCAAACGCATGCTCGCAGAAATCAACGTCGCGGCGACGCCGGGCTTGGATTTCGATCCGCTGGAGGGACATCGAACCTTGCGTCTCTCCTATGCGGGTTCGCAAGGAGAGATCGCCGAGGCGGTGGAGCGGATAGCCGTCTGGCTGACGTAGGGCTGCGGGAAGCGGCTGCTTGCCCACCTCCTTCTTAAACTAGCTTCGCGACGAAAACAGCGAGGCGAGCGTCGAGGCGGGCTTGTTGTTCAGCCGCGGCACCACCACCAGCTGCTTGATCTCGCCGCGTTTGTAGGCGGCCAGGAAGCGCTTGTAATCCTTGAAGGAAACGCAGCCGTTGGAATCGCCGTTCTTGCCGAGCATATAGGTGTGGGCAAGCAGGCCGACGCGGTCATAGATAGCATCCGAGCCTTCCACCGGTGTCAAGCGCAGCGCTTCCACACCGTGAAAGAGAGCCTCGCGCATCGTGAGGACATAGGTATGCGGTGGCGTCGGTCCGCGCATCTTCTTGTCCACGTAACGCGGATTGTCGCGCATCTTGCCGAGACCGGAATGAGCCTCCAGCCGTTCGCCGTTCGGCAGGTAGACGGTGCTGTTTTCGATATCATAGATCGCGACACCTGCCCGCAGTTTCGGCGAGAAGACCGGCTTGTCGTAGCGCGGCACGGCATCGTCCTCATCGTCCTCGATCGGTGAGTTCGGCTGGGCATAGGCCAGGACAGGCCCGGCGGAGCGCTGCGCACCCTTGACGGCCGGCGCCGGTTTGCCGACGAGTCCGTCCGGACGCGCCATCGGCAACGGCACGGAACCTGCATCAGGCGACAGCACGAGATCGAAGGGTTGATCCTCTGCCGCTGCGACCTCCACCGCCGCGGATTCTGTTGCGGGAGCCGAGGCGGTCCTGACAGGAGAGGCGACCGGCTCGATCGGGGCAGGCGCGATCTGCCGGGGGCCTGCATCGGCCAGCGCGAGCATCGCCTGGAGTTGGGCCGCGGCGACGGCCTCCTTTGACGGAACGATGATCCGGTCGCCGTCGTCCTCTTCAATCTCTGCCGAGGCGAGTTCGACCGGCGGCGGCGCGATCGCATCATCCTTGCGGAACTTGGCGCTGTCGGAAATTGCGGCGACGACCGGTTGCTCGGCAGCCATGACGAGCCGATTGTTCTTCGTCAGAGCCGCCAATGCCGTTGCGGCAGCGGCAGTCTTTTCGGCGTGAGACTGGATGAGGCTTGCGGTCAGCGGCATTTTCGGCTTCGCGTCGAAGGCGGTCAGCCGGTCACCCTTGCCGACATGGATCAACCTCTCGAGGCGAGTTGACGACGCCACCTTCGAGGTGGCCCGGATCTGTGCCAGGCTATCGGGCGGAGAAAAGGGCGCAGCGACCGAATGCATCGTTGCCAAGGTCGCGATCAGCCATGTTGAGGTTAAAAGCCCGGCGCCGATGACACCGTAAAGAAAACCGCGAGATCTGTGCGAACGCAAAGCAGATCCGCCAAGAGGGGCGACGTTATCCAACGTCCCTACCGCAAACGCCATACTACACTCGTCTTTCAAACTCGCTACGCAGGCCGGCGGCACTGACTGACTAAAACTTCGCCGGGGCCGGTAAGGGCGCAAAGGGGCCGAATTTAGGCCGCTTGCGACTTCCGACTGTTTCGCGAGGATGACGAATTATGGTTTCTAATTTGTTTACGCGATATCGCTGTTTTTTAGGATGTCTGCAAAAAGAGATGCCTGCCGGCGTCTCAGGTGCGTTCCATCACATAACTTCCCGGTGCTTCTTCGATCGCGTTCAGCGCACCGCCGCCGGGTTTGCGCGCCGCAACGCGTCTGCCCTCCTGCGTCTCGATCCAGGCTTGCCAATGCGGCCACCACGACCCGGGCGTCTCGGTGGCCCGCTCGAGCCAGGTCTCGTAGTTGCCCTTGGCCGGGCCGCCCGTCCAGAACTGGTATTTCTTCTTGTCGGGCGGATTGACGACGCCGGCGATATGTCCCGAGCCGGTGACGACGAATTCCACCTTGCCGCCGAAGAACTGACTGCCGAGAAAGACCGATTTTGCAGGCGCGATGTGGTCCTCGCGCGTGGCGAGATTATAGATCGGGATCTTCACGTCCTTCAGCGATACGCGCTTGCCGTCGAGGATCATCTCGTTCTGCGTCAACGCATTGCGGAGATAGCAGTTTCGCAGGTAAAACGCGTGGTTTGCCGCCGCCATCCGCGTCGAATCGGCGTTCCAGAACAACAGGTCGAAGGGCAGGGGCTCCTGACCCTTGAGGTAGCTGTTGACGAAATAAGGCCAGATCAGCTCGGAAGCGCGCAGCATGTTGAAGGCCATCGACATCTTCGTGCCGTCGAGATAGCCGGCCGCCTTCATATGCTCTTCGAGCGCGGCAAGCTGCTCCTCGTCGACGAAGACCTTGAGGTCGCCGGCATGGGTGAAATCAACCTGCGTCGTGAAGAGCGTCGCGGTCTTGATGCGCCGGTTTTTCTCTTTGGCATGCAGCGCCAGCGTCGCCGCCAGCAGCGTGCCGCCGACGCAGTAGCCGACGGCATTGACGTCCTTCTCGCCGGTCGCCTTCTCTATCGTCTCGAGCGCGAAATCGACGCCCTCGCGGGCATAGGCCCCCCAGTCCTTCTCGGCGTGACGCGCATCCGGATTGACCCAGGATATGACAAACACTGTCTGGCCCTGGTCCACGCACCATTTGATGAAGGATTTCTGCGGGTTGAGGTCGAGAATATAGAACTTGTTGATCCAGGGCGGGCAGATCAGCAGCGGCCGTTTCAGCACGGTTTCGGTCGAGGCTTCGTACTGGATGATCTGGCAGATATCGTTCTGGGCGATGACTTTGCCCGGTGTCAGCGCCATGTCGCGGCCGACAGCGAATTTCGTCATGTCTGTCTGTCGAAGGCGAAGCTCGCCGTTGCCGGCAGCGATGTCCTCGGCGAGCATCTTCATGCCGCGCACCAGGTTTTCGCCGTTGCTTGCGATCGTCTCGCGGTAAAGCTGCGGGTTGGTAGCGATGAAGTTGCTCGGCGAAAGGGCTGCCGTGATCTGCTTCACGTAAAAGCCGGCCTTGTGCTTGGTGTGCTCGTCGAGGCCGTCGGTCTCCGACACCAGCTTGTCCACCCAGTCGCTCGTGACGAAATAGACCTGGCGGAGGAAATCGAAGAACGGATTTTTCTGCCAATCCTCGTCCGAAAAGCGCTTGTCCTTGCGGGTGTCGGGCTCGGGCGGCAGGGGCTCGCCCTGCACGCGCTGCATCGAGCGCATCCAGATGCCGAAGAACGAGGACATCAGCTGGGTCTGCGCCTCGAAGGTGCGGCGGGGATCGGAAATCCAATATTCGCTGACCTTGGAAAGCGTCTTGACCATGTCGGTCATCGGATCGATGGCGGTTTCGGTGATCTCGCCGCGTTCGCGCGGCGCAAGCCAGGCCGAGGCGGCCTGGCCGAGATTTTCGAGCGCCCGGGCGAAATTCATCGCCATGGTCTCGGGATCCTTCAACAGATAGGGTTCGAGATCGGTTGCGTCGAAACCGGTCTTGTCGCCATTCTTCTGGCCGCCACTTTCCTGCTTGCTGTCGGTCACCATTTCCTCCGGCGGCAGCACTCTTTTTATCCGTTTGTTGTACATCCTGACCGAACGAGAAAACAAGTTCCACCCGCATCGGCTCGTGCTATTGCTTTGTGGCTGCGACAAATTTAACAGTCGAGGCAATCAGAACTGGATTTTGAGGCATGAACAAGAACGGCATCCGGCGCATCGCAACCTTCAACCGCACCGCATTGATCTGCGCCGCGGCGGCGATGACCCTTGCCGGATGCAATCTGACGGCGGAGGAAAAAGCCGCAGCCGCCGCCAAGCGGGCGGCGCCGACCGCCGTCGTCATGCCGGCAACCAAGGGCGAGGCGGTCGAGGGCGGTCTGACGAAATCACCGGACGGCTACCCGAATTTCGGCGCGCCGCTGACGGCGGCCAATGTCCAGATGAGCGATGAACAGGCGGCCGAACTGCAGCATCAGTTGACCGCGCTTTCCACCCGGCGCAAGGCCGGCACGATCTCGGAAGCCGAATATCAGGCCAAGGTCGCCGAAATGCGCCGCCTTGCCGCCGAGCACGGTGCGCAGACGCTTTCCGAAATCTCCAAATAAATCTTGCCTTTCAGGCAATTTGGACGCAAAGCCTTCCGGATGGATCGGAAGATGCGATTTTCCCGATAATGCGTGGTCGTGCGGCCTTTCCGTCAAAGATTTGCCGCTTGGCTTGGGTCTGATGAATACGGCGCTGCGATTGTGAAGTTCGTGTCGCAGCTGCCGGGAGACGGAACGAACTTCGACCGCGGCTTAAAATGCCGCCTTTCCATGGGGAATGAAATGGAAGAGTTTCACAAAGTCCGGCGTTTGCCGCCTTATGTTTTCGAACAGGTCAATCGTTTGAAAGCAAGCGCGCGAGCGGGCGGCGCCGATATCATCGATCTCGGCATGGGAAACCCTGACCTTCCGACTCCCCAGGCGATCGTCGACAAGCTGTGCGAGGTCGTACAGGATCCGCGCACCCACCGTTATTCCTCCTCCAAGGGCATACCGGGCCTGCGCCGCGCCCAGGCCGCCTATTATGCCCGCCGTTTCGGCGTCAAGCTCAACCCGCATACGCAGGTGGTCGCCACCCTCGGCTCCAAGGAGGGCTTCGCCAATATGGCGCAGGCGATCACCGCGCCCGGCGACGTGATCCTCTGCCCGAATCCCACCTATCCGATCCACGCCTTCGGCTTCCTGATGGCCGGCGGCGTGATCCGCTCGATGTCGGTGGAGCCGGACGAGACCTTCTTCCCGCCGCTTGAGCGCGCGGTCCGCCATTCGATCCCGAAGCCTTTGGCGCTGATCCTCAACTATCCCTCGAATCCGACGGCCTTTGTCGCGACGCTCGATTTCTACAAGGACGTCGTCGCCTTCGCCAAGAAGCACGACATCATCGTGCTGTCTGACCTTGCCTATTCGGAGATCTATTTCGACGGCGCTCCGCCGCCGTCGGTTCTCGAAGTGCCGGGCGCAATGGATGTGACGGTCGAGTTCACCTCGATGTCGAAGACCTTCTCCATGCCCGGCTGGCGCATGGGCTTTGCCGTCGGCAACGAACGGCTGATCGCGGCGCTCACCCGCGTCAAATCCTACCTCGATTACGGCGCCTTCACGCCGATCCAGGTGGCGGCGACGCATGCCCTGAACGGCGATGGCTCCGACATTGCCGAAGTTCGCAATGTCTATAAGCGCCGCCGCGACGTCATGGTCGAAAGCTTCGGCAAGGCAGGCTTCGAAGTGCCGCCGCCGGCAGCCACCATGTTCGCCTGGGCGAAGATCCCGGAAAAGTTCCGTCATCTCGGTTCGCTTGAGTTTTCCAAGCTGCTGGTCGAAAAGGCCGACGTCGCCGTTGCTCCGGGCATCGGCTTCGGCGAGATGGGCGACGACTATGTCCGTCTGGCGCTTGTCGAGAATGAACACCGCATCCGTCAGGCTGCGCGCAACATCAAGAAGTTCATGTCGACGGCAGACGAGACGATGCATAACGTCATCTCGCTCAACGCCCACCGTTAATTCCAACTCTTGGGCAGCCGCGTTCGGCGGCTGCCGCCACACAGACATTTCAGGATCGATCCATGGCAGATGCCCTCAAAATCGGCATTGCGGGCTTAGGCACCGTTGGCGCCTCGCTTGTCCGCATCATTCAGCAGAAGAGCAACGAGCTTGCTGTCACCTGCGGACGTCCGATCACCATCACCGCGGTTTCCGCGCGCGACAAGAAGCGGGACCGAGGCGTCGATCTTTCTGCCGTCACTTGGTTCGATCGGCCCGAGGATCTGGCCGAAAAGGGCGATATCGACGTCTTCGTCGAACTGATGGGCGGCGCCGAAGGGGCTGCCAACGTCTCCGTGCGCGCCGCACTTCAGCGCGGTCTCCATGTGGTGACAGCCAACAAGGCGCTGCTCGCCTATCACGGCGTCGAGCTTGCGACGATCGCGGAAGAGAAGGGCTCGCTGTTGAATTTCGAGGCGGCGGTCGCCGGCGGCATCCCCGTCATCAAGGCGCTGCGCGAATCGCTGACGGGCAACGCCGTCTCGCGCATCTACGGCATCATGAACGGCACCTGCAATTACATACTGACCAAGATGGAGAAGGAGGGGCTTTCCTTCGCCGAATGCCTCAAGGAAGCGCAGCGGCTGGGTTATGCCGAAGCCGATCCCGCCTTCGATATCGAGGGCAACGATACCGCTCACAAGCTCGCCATCCTGACGACGCTTGCCTTCGGCAATCGCATCGCGGCCGACGACATCTATCTCGAAGGCATCACCAATATCTCCATCGAGGACATCCACGCCGCCGCCGAACTCGGTTATCGCATCAAGCTGCTCGGCGTTGCCCAGCGCACCGAGACCGGCATCGAGCAGCGTGTGCACCCGACCATGGTCCCGGTCGATTCCGTCATCGCCCAAGTCGACGGCGTTACCAATGCGGTGGCAATTGAATCCGACGTCCTCGGCGAACTGCTGATGGTCGGTCCAGGCGCCGGCGGCAATGCGACGGCCTCGTCCGTGCTTGGCGATATCGCCGATATCGCCAAGAGCCAGCCGGGCGCTCAGCGCGTGCCGGTGCTCGGTCATCCCGCAAAGGCGCTGGAACCTTACCGCAAGGCGCAGATGCAGAGTCACGAGGGCGGATATTTCATCCGCCTGACTGTACTCGACCGCACCGGCGTCTTTGCAAGCGTCGCCACCCGCATGGCGGAAAACCACATCTCGCTCGAATCGATCGTCCAGCGCTCCACGCAGCATCTGGCCCCATCGCATCACCAGACGATCATTCTCGTCACCCATGCGACGATGGAAGAGTCCGTGCGCAAGGCGGTCGCCTCGATAAAGTCGGAAGGCTATCTCTTCGGCGAACCGCAGGTGATTCGAATCGAACGGCCGAAAGAAGAAGCTTAAGCATTTTTCGCCTGAGGGTATGAGCCCGCTCTGTCTCTGGCAGGGCGGCTTTTTTTGTTAATCGTTCAGCCTCTCCTGCGGAAGTCTATATTACCAAATGCCGAAATATTGATATAAATAAAACCACAGATGGTGAGTCGCCGGCGTGGAGTATTTCATGAGCAAGGACAGCCACGCCGGAAAGGAGCATGGCAGCCCGAGCAAGGTGCCGCCAGCCCGCCCTGATATGTTTGCAGACATCCTCAAGCCGATGCGCCCTGACCTTCGGGACGACAGCCATGACGAGGCCCTTGACGATGAACATACGGAAGGCCGCAACTGGGCAATTCTGCTGACGCTGTTTTCGGTCTTGCTGGTGCAGATCGGTGGCATCGCCGTGATCGTCTGGCTGATCTTCTGGTAAAAATCCGTGTCTGCAAATCCGTCGCTATGTTATCTCCGCTGCTCCTGTAGAAAGAACAGATGAAGTCAGCGGAGTTTGGAATGGCAGATCTCGTCGATCCGGTACAGCGCGCGTTTCTTGGCGTGGAGAAATCCGCACTCGACAATCGCTGGGTTGCAAGACTCGACCAGGCCGGCCAGAACCGGGCGCTCGCCATGGCGCAGGTTCACGGGCTGCCGGATCTGATCGCCCGCGTTCTCGCAGGACGCGGCGTCCCGGTTGACGAAGCGATCGAATTCCTCGATCCGACGATTCGCAGCCTGATGCCCGATCCCCACACGCTGACCGATTGCGAGAAGGCGGCAACCCGCCTCGTGCGTGCGATCGAGCGCGGCGAGAGCGTGGCGATTTTCGGCGATTACGACGTCGACGGAGCGGCCTCCTCGGCGCTGATGTTCCGCTTTCTCAGCCATTTCGGGGTCAAGGCGAACATCTACATTCCCGACCGCATCTTTGAAGGTTATGGCCCCAATCCGGCGGCGATCAACCAGCTGATCGACAATGGCGCCCGGCTGATCGTCACTGTCGATTGCGGCTCCACCAGTCACGACGCGCTTGCCGCCGCTGCCGCGCGCGACATCGATGTCGTCGTCGTCGATCACCATCAGGTGACACATGAGCTGCCGCCCTGCCATGCGCTCGTCAATCCCAACCGCGAGGACGATCTGTCGGGGCAGGGGCATCTCTGCGCGGCCGGCGTCGTCTTCATGGTGCTGGTCGCGACATTGCGGCTGCTGCGCGCGGCCGGCAACAAACGCATCCTGGCGCTCGACCTGCTGCAATGGCTTGACATTGTGGCGCTTGCGACGGTCTGCGATGTCGTGCCGCTGAAGGGGCTCAACCGCGCCTATGTCGTCAAGGGGCTGGTCGCTGCCCGCCACCAGAGCAATGCCGGGCTTGCCGCGCTCTTCCGCAAGGCAGGGCTCGCAGGCCCCGTGACCCCCTATCATTTCGGCTTTCTGATCGGCCCGCGCATCAATGCCGGCGGACGGATCGGTGACGCCGCACTCGGAAGCCGCCTGCTGACGCTCGATGATGCCGGCGAGGCGGAGGTGATCGCGCAGCGCCTCGACGAGCTCAACCGTGAACGTCAGGCGATGGAGGCGATGATGCTGCAGGAGGCGGAAGCCGAGGCGCTTGCCGAATACGGCGACGGCGAGGGCGCCTCCGTCATTGTCACCGCCCATGAGAAATGGCATCCAGGCATCGTCGGGCTGATCGCCGCGCGGCTGAAGGAGAAATTCAAACGGCCCGCCTTCGCGATCGCTTTCGATCCCTCCGGCCGCGGCACCGGCTCAGGCCGCTCCATCAATGGCTTCGACATGGGCAGGATGGTGCGGGCTGCGGTCGAGGAGGGCATCCTCGTCAAGGGCGGCGGCCATGCCATGGCGGCGGGGCTGACGGTCGAGCGCGCCGATCTCGGCAGGTTGAGGACCTTCTTTACGGAGAAGGCCGCAAGGACGGTGGCGAGCCTCGTCGCCAACGAGACATTGAAGATCGATGGCGCAATCGGCGCGAGCGGCGCCACGCTTGAACTCATCGACCGCCTGGAAGCCGCCGGCCCCTATGGCTCCGGCCACGCTCAGCCGCTTTTTGCGGTACCGGCGCATCGGGTACGAGACGCGCGCATGGTCGGCGAGAAACATGTGAAGGTGACGCTGGAGGCGATGGACGGGTCACGGCTCGATGGAATCGCCTTCCGCGCCGCCGATACCGGCCTCGGCAACCTTCTCATCAATTCACGCGGCGCGAGCCTCCACGTCGCAGGCTCGCTCGGCGCCGAACATTATCAAGGCGCGCGCCGCATCCAGCTGCGCGTCTGCGACGCAGCGCCGGCGAAATAGGATGACTGCGAAAAACGGGTAGCGGATGAATCAAACTATAAGGAAGAAAGTGGCACGCCCTAGGGGAGTCGAACCCCTCTTCCCAGAATGAAAATCTGGTGTCCTAACCGATAGACGAAGGGCGCTTCCTTCGTGGTGGCGCCCTTATAGTCAGCACCTTTGAAAGCCGCAAGCGCCAAGGCGCGAAAAAATCACAGTTTTCGCCGATTTTTTTGGGCTGTGGAAAACCATGGTGCTACGAGGCGACGGATGGCTGGAAATATCGAACCGACAGGGTGGTGGGCAGCAATCATAAGCTCGATGGTACGCCCTAGGGGAGTCGAACCCCTCTTTACAGAATGAGAATCTGTCGTCCTAACCGATAGACGAAGGGCGCAGGCCAGCCTCGTTAAAATAGGCGTACGCGCCGGCTTCTGCAAGCGGATGCGATGGCTTCTATATGGAGAGAAAGTGGCACGCCCTAGGGGAGTCGAACCCCTCTTCCCAGAATGAAAATCTGGTGTCCTAACCGATAGACGAAGGGCGCTTCCTTCGTGGTGGCGCCCTTATAGTCAGCACCTTCGAAAGCCGCAAGCGGCAAATTCGATTTTTTCAAAAAAAATGACAGATATTCCGGCCGGCCCTGGCATTTCAGATTACCGCTGCCGAATCAAAGGCTTGTACCGCCTCCCAGAAGCAGATGAAGTTCAGCTGACCTAAGGTGAGGGAACTTCGTGCCGACGATGTCAGATCGCTCTTGCGGTGATTACGGGCGCCCGTTTATCGCCGCAGCCCCAGTTCCAGTCGCGGCTCTTGCCGGTGTCGAGGTGGACCGAGTCGGTGTGGCAATAGGTGCCGACCCCGCCGCGATCCGGCAAGGATCTTATATAGACGGCGATATCCCACTTCGACACGCCGTCGATCTGAATGTCTGCGGCCTCACAACTCTTGTGCATCGATTCGTCAGCGCCACCGACCAGGCGGTTATGTTCTTCGTCGCGATAGCCTGACGTGACGATGACAGGCCGGCCGAAATGGTTTTCGACCGTCTTGATCACTTTCAGCAGGTCAGGCTTGAAGCAGCCGACCTCGACATTGTCGTTCTGGACGTGCAGCCCGTTTGGCGCAACACGCGTCATGCCGGGCAGGGCGGCTTTGTGTAGGAGGCCGGAAAGACTGCCGAGCAGGTTCTGCTTCGGCGCGCTGTAAAGCGCGTTTGTCGTCGAGGCCGGGATACCGCCCGTCGCCAGCGAGGCTGTTTGTACGGGCGCAGGCTGCGTGCCGGAATTTTCGGACGATTGCTGCGGCCGCACCGGGGCGGCCTGCTGTGAGGGCATGATCGGCTGGCTGTAGACGCTGCTTTTTGCAGGTGCCACTCCTTCCGTCGGCGCATAAGCCTGCGGCTGGATGACGGTGGACGTGCTGTTGTTCTGCGGCGGCGGCTGGTGATCCGAAAAGATGCTCATCGCCTGCGCGTTGATCCGTGTCGACTGCATGACGAGCCCGCCTATATTGGCAGGCGCCGCCATTGCCGGATCGGCCGGCGGGACGGCGGCATTCGCATCCCCTGCCACGACCTGTGGCGCGGCCCGGGCGCCGGAGACGTTGACAAGCCGGGGGTCGGTATAGACTGAGCGCGGGGCAGATTTCACGGGCGCCGTTGCGCCAAGCTGTGGCGCTGCGGCCGCCGTCGCCGGAACCGCCGCGGCGGAATCGAGCGTCTTCTTGTTCGATACGCAGCCGGAAAGCGCCAGCATCGAGGTGGCGATCAGCAATGCGCCCGTAATGGGCATCCGCATCTCGAGGTCACGCAAGCAATCGGTCTCCGGTTGATGCGAAAAACGGCGAAATATCGCCATCCTCCGCTTCGAGTCACCGGGAGATTGCCTGCGGGGCCGGGTCGCGGCAAGCGCCAAGGCGCCGGCCGGACCCGAAATCGCAAAAGCCGCAAGCTTCGCAAAAGCCTTGCGGCCAAAACCCTTACCAGGCGCCGGTATTGCCCATGGAAGCCCAGGGTTCGGCGGCCGGAAGCGGGCTTCCCTTCTGCAGAATTTCGATCGAAATGCCATCGGGCGAGCGCACGAAGGCCATGTTGCCGTCGCGCGGCGGCCGATTGATGGTAATGCCGTTATCCATCAGCTTCTGACAGATCGCGTAAATATCATCCACCTCATAGGCGAGGTGGCCGAAATTGCGTCCTCCGCTATAATCCTCCGTATCCCAGTTGTAGGTGAGCTCGAGGCAGGGGGCTTTTTCGCTGCGCGCACGGTCGAGATCGTCGCGAGCGGCCAGGAAAACCAGGGTAAAGCGGCCCTTCTCGTTCTCATGGCGGCGAATCTCCTCCAGTCCGAACAGCGTGGTATAGAAGGCAAGCGAAGCGTCCAGATCTTTGACGCGAACCATCGTATGAAGATAACGCATTCTATCTACTCCTTTATAGGGGCTGGCCTTTTTGGCGAGCCGAGGTCAGCTTCGGGCAAGTCATCTTTATAAAATGTGCAGCTGGGAATAACCGAAAACTAGGACTTGCGCTTATCCGTTACCAAGATGTTAATCTTGATTTCAAGAATCAGTTAACCGTAACAGTGTGACGCGTATTCGAGGGGCTGGCGATAATGGCTGATAGGATTTCATCGAACGCATACACCGATGTCGACGAGTTGTCGTCAGAAGCGGTCGATCTTGTCGAAATCACCGGTGTCGTCAAATGGTTCGACGTCGCCAAGGGCTTCGGCTTCATCGTGCCTGATAACGGCATGCAGGATGTCCTCCTGCATGTGACCTGCCTGCGCCGCGACGGCTACCAAACGATTCTCGAAGGAACGCGCATCGTCGCTCTCGTCCAGCGCCGCGAGCGTGGCTACCAGGCCTTCAAGATCCTCTCGATGGATCAGTCGACTGCCATTCATCCCTCGCAGCTGCCGCCGGTGCGCACCCATGTGCAGGTCACGGCCACGAGCGGGCTCGAGCGTGCGCTTGTCAAGTGGTTCAACCGCACCAAGGGCTTCGGCTTCCTGACGCGCGGTGAGGGCACCGAAGACATTTTTGTGCACATGGAGACGCTGCGCCGCTTCGGGCTGACGGAGCTGCGCCCCGGCCAGGTGGTCCTCGTCCGGTTCGGCGATGGCGAAAAGGGCCTGATGGCCGCAGAGATCCATCCCGACGTTCCGAGCCCGGCAAGCCGGTCGCACTGACATGTGCGGTCTTGTCCTGTTTCATGCGATCAGAAGCGCCGTCATGGCGCTTTTTTTCTTGGTCGCCCTGCCGGCTTTGGCTGAGGAGGAGATGCGGTTCGACAAGGAGCCGCTGCTCATCCAGACAGCCGCGGGAAAGACACTGCATTTCACCGTCGAGGTCGCCGCCACCGGTGATCAGCGCGCCCGCGGGCTGATGTTCCGCAAGTCGATGGCCGATGACGCCGGCATGATTTTCGACTTCGGGCAAACACGGCGCGTCGCCATGTGGATGGAGAACACCATCCTGCCGCTCGACATGCTCTTTGCCGACGACACCGGCACGATCCGCCACATCAAGGAAAACGCAAAACCCTATTCACGCGACATCATCGATTCCATGAGCCCGGTGAAATACGTCGTCGAACTCAATGCCGGCATCGTCACCAAATTCGGAATCAAGCCGGGCGACAGAATCGTCAGCGCCATGACGACGAAGGCGAAGTGACGGCGCACCAACTCGCTAGGTGCGATGTGGCCAACAGGAAATCCAAGAAATCGGGATATTGAATGGTCGGAGTGGAGAGATTCGAACTCCCGACCCTCTGGTCCCAAACCAGATGCGCTACCAGACTGCGCTACACTCCGTGCCGTGATTGGCAGCGGGAATACACGGTTCACTTCGCCGTCGCAACCCATAAATCCAGCTGTCGCCGGAGATTTCTCACCAGGCCTGTGGACGCAAGGGGAAAATCCCGGTCGGCCGTCAATTTGCCTGTGAGCCGCAATTGGACGTAAGGGCGATCAGCCTTAGCCGCGGGCAATCAGGCCGATATATTGGGCATAGCTGATAGCGACATAGAAGAAAGCGGTGATGCCACCTCCTATCATAATGGCATTGAACTCTGTCGAACGTCTCATCATGCGTGCATCCACTGAAGCCGATTGAGCCGCAAACTAGTGCCCGTGGCTGGCTGCGGCAATCAGCTTGTGATCACAACATGAGACAATTGGTAATATTGCGCAATCGCCTGGAATTCCTGCGGATTTAGGTGGAATGGCAAGCGACTTGAGGGAACAATGTGCTGAGCCACCTGAGTTAACGATAAGCCTTGCTCCCCAACACATTGGCGCATTGTCGGTGTGGCTGTCGCAGCGGCGTCGCGATCCGCTTTTTTCTTGAAAAAACGGGGATTCGCGGATAAGCAAAATTCAACTCTTCGCGTTATCGCAAACGACGAAGCAAGGGCCCGGCAACGGGATTGAGACCATGAAAGGCGGGGCGCCCTGTCCCCGCATATTCGGAGATGCCGCAGTCATGTCTGCCAAGATCTATCGTCCTGCTAAGACCGCCATGCAGTCCGGCAAGGCCAAGACCCATCTCTGGGTGCTTGAATTCGATCAGGAGTCGCCGCGCAAGATCGATCCGATCATGGGCTACACCTCCTCGGGTGACATGCGCCAGCAGGTAAAACTCACTTTTGAAACGCAGGCACTTGCCGAAGCCTACGCCCAGCGCAACGGCATCGAATACCGCGTCATCGCGCCGAAAGACCCGGCTCGTCAGGTGGTGGCCTACCCGGATAATTTCCGCTACACCCGCACACAGCCCTGGACGCATTGAGATTTCTCGTCCACATATGGCGCATTCGGTCGCGCTCTTTAAACGTGACCGCCGGACGGCCCCTTAGCTCAGCTGGATAGAGCACCTGCCTTCTAAGCAGGTTGTCGCAGGTTCGATTCCTGCAGGGGTCGCCACCTGCTTCGGTTAAGGAGTTAGGTGTTCTCGTTCAGTTTCTCAAAAGATATTGCGAGCGTTTTCTTGGCGGCCTTCCGCGGGCAACAGTTGCAGCCGAATCGCTTGCTGGGCGAGCGTTTTGCTCAGTATACGCGGCCTCCCAGCCGCGCATTAGCCCAAGATCAACTGATTGATTGCATCGGCTCGGGTGTTCGATCCGAGAAAGCCCCGCCGAAGCGGGGCAAGTCTTGACAAACACGGATCGCACAGGAGGAACACCCGCGCTTTCCTGCTGCTAAGACGGAAAAGGGATCTGCCAGGTTTTCCAGTACGGTGTTGGACAGAGGCGTCCCGCTGGTCGCAGCAGTTCTTGCGCTGTTTCGCCCTAAGACGAGGCTTCAATGCTGCTGTGGATCAAGATTAGGTGGATTGAAAACCGCAGCGCGTGGATGGGATCGCCGCTCGGGCTACGCCCTCCCAGCTTGCTCATCCACGCGCTGAAGTAGCCGAAGCTTGCGCGCCTCGTGGCGGTTTTACCCCGCCGTCGACATTTGGCGATTGTTAGCACCATTGTTGCGGCGATCGGACGACCGCCGCAACGGGTATGATTACAGGAGAAAATCGCCTGCTCCCAGCTGGACGTGGCCCTGCAGCTGAATCTCGAAATCATGAACGCCGTCGCCATTCAAGTCGGCCTGAATAACGGTATGGTCGTCCTCGTAGTGCCACGCGAGCGCGCCAGCCTTACGGTCGAACAGAGCATTCTCCTGAGCCTGGAAATGGAAGGTTCCATCGCCCTGCGCAGAGCCATTCGCATCTATTGCCGAGAGGTCGATCTTATCGATGCCGTGCTGGAAATCGGTGATGACGTCGCGGTTCGAGCCGGACCCGGTTTCCGTCGCCGTTTTGAAGACAAACGTATCCGAGCTGGTGCCGCCGGTCATGATGTCCTTCCCGGCACCGCCAATGATGACGTCTGCGCCTGCGCCGCCGTTCAGCTTGTCCGCGCCGGCCCCGCCGTTGAGAACGTTGCCGCCGTTATTGCCGCCGGTCAACACGTCGTCATAGCTGGAGCCGGTCAGGTTTTCGATGCTGACGAGCTTGTCACCGGTGGCGTGCCCGCCGGATGCGGTCCAAGTCGCCAAGTCGACGTGGACCCCGGCGCTGGAGCCCGCATAGCTGGCCGTGTCGTTGCCGCTACCGCCGTCCAGCACGTCCGCGCCGGCGCCGCCCTTCAACACGTCATTGCCGGCGAGACCCTTGAAGGTTTCGTTGCCGCCGTTGGACTGACCGGTGTGCGGCATGATGTCATTGCCGTTGGTGCCGGTGTATAGCTTCGTCGTCGTGGTTGGCGTTCCCGTGGTTGGGGTCTCCGTAGTCGGCGTCGTTGGCGTTCCGGTGGTCGGCGTACCGGTGGTTGGCGTTCCCGTGGTGGGAGTTTCCGTCGTTGGCGTCTCCGTAGTCGGCGTACCGGTGGTTGGCGTTGTCGGTTGCGTTGGTGCGGTCGGTGTTCCCGATGCCGGGGCGGAGCCGGATTCGTAAGCACCCGCATCGACAGTTCCTACGACACGCGCGTCGCCGTCCAGATCGACCGAGCTGACACCGTATTTGATGGTTCCGCTGTCAATCGCCGGTGAGCCAGAACCGAGGTGGAAGTCGTCGCTCGATGCCCCCAGGAATTTCGGATCAACGCCGAGCTTATTGCCGTCCGCCGTGGTGGGCATCGCGTTGCCGCCGTCGGTCTTAACCGAGGCTTGGCCGGCCGTGCCGTTGTAGGTGATGTTGTTGGCCCACACGACGTTTTTGTTGGTGTAGGCGTCTGTAGACGTATTGTCGATCGCAGTGTTGTTCTTGTTCAGCGACGGGTCGGTTACGGCGACGTTGTTGACCCAGGTGTTGTTGCTCGATGCCGAGTTGCTGAGCTCGCCCCGCCAGGTGCCGGTGTTCGCCGGGTCCTGATTGTTGTGGTATGCGGTGTTGTTCGACACAGTGACGGAGTCGCTCCAGGTAACCTGGATGCCTTTGCCGCCGTTCCCGTAGACGAGGTTGTTGTCGACCAGGGTCTTGAACGTGTAGTTCGGGTTACCGCTCGCCTGCGTGCTCTGGAAATCGTCGATGATGATGCCGTTGCCGTCGGTGTGCTCACCAGACTTTGTGACGTTGTCGTGCGAGATGTTGTTGCGCACGATGTTCCGGTATCCGTCCGTCGAGGTATCACCGGTGATGTTCCGGTTCTGGTAGATGGAGATGCCCGAGAACCAGCCTGTCGAAGCGTTATTGTAAGTCTCGTTGCCTTCGATGTGGACGAAGTCCGACTGGTTGAACTGGATGCCCGACTCCCCGCTGCCGTGGACCTTGTTGTTGAGGATCTGGACGTGGTGGACATTGTTCGCTTCGATGCCGTCGCCGTTGGCGCCGCTGATGTCAAAGCCGTCGATGACTACGTGGTTGGCGTTGACACTGATCGCGTTCCACGAGCCCGCGGGCGGCCGGATCAGCGCCCCGCCGGGCACTTCCGAGCGCAGCGTGATGTCGCCTGCCGCCGAGCCGTCCTTGTCGATGTTGATGCTCTCGTTATAGGTGCCTGGTTTCACCACGACCTCGTCGCCAGGCTTAAGGTTCGAAGCCATCGCCTCACTGATCGTGCGAAAAGGAGACGAGGCACTGCCGTTACCGCCGCCGCTGCTGCTCGAAGCTACGTAGTATGTTGTCATGGTCTTGTTCCTCAACTTCAGCGTTGTCTAATATATTGTGGTTAATCATGCGTTGCGGCGGGGCTTATAGGACGACGTTCTCAAGGGCGCAACAGCATCGAACCAGTAAGTACTTGAGAATAATAGCCATATTGCTGCCACAATATCAGGATCACTCCGAAGTTACATTTTGAAATATTTGCGGAAATCAGATTCGCCCAAATTGGGACAAAATATATATCTCGCTTACCGCGAATTATTCTTTCCGCAACCAGGGCGACACTCGCCCATTGAAAAGATTAGGAAAATCTGATGGACGTGACTGGAATCCTGCTGCCAAGGCGGGATCAACATTTTTTCTGAATTTTTCAATTTTTGGCAGCTTCGCCTTCATGATTGGGGCTAAATGGATGGCTGTGGCAAGGCCAACACCCTCTCCGGGGGTGCTCGATTCGATCATGAGTCGCTTTCAAAACTGATTAGATAATGGGCACACCGCTCCTCCGCCGACACATGCCAGCAGGTGGAATTCGCCTTCGAAGCGCAGGCTCTCGCGGAAGCCTATACTCAGCGCAACGGCTTCGAATGCGTGTGATCGCGCCGAAAAACACCGCTCAGGTGGTGGCGTATCCCGAACAATCCTGAACTCGAACCTGCCAATTTAGAGAGCGTGGGCAGGGCAATTCATCCATGGCTCGGGTTCCAATCGCCAGATTATAAGGGAAATTTGCTCGGACGCCTCATTTGGCATGGAGGCGGCTGATCCCAATTGCGGCGCGGGTCCTTCGGCGGCACATCGAGCGCAACGGCGAATGTTCAGACGCTCTCGGCCTCGCAGTTGTTCTATGGGGAGAGAAATATTGATCTTCTTCGTGGCTGGTCTTTCCGATACCGGAGCCATGACGATTTCGGTTGGCTGTCATGTCGTCACGCAGGCGGCAAGCAGTTCCATAGAGATCATCTTTGATACGTCGCGGAGGCGAATAATATTGTCCAAGACTGTCCAGTAATTGTCGCAAGAGGTTTATTCGTGTGGTACGCCGCAGCCAATAAAAAGACGGAAATTCTGAGGATGTCGCCGAAAAGTTGAAATGTTGTAGAATTATATATGTTTCAACCTAAGCCTTACTGTTCCTAGCCACAATAGGTGGGATGCTGCCGCCGAAAACGGCGTGTACACTCCCTGTCAATTCTTAGTGGGCGAGTATGAGAACGATTTTTTTGAGCATCGGCGCCGCTGCATTTCTATATGCAATGAACGCCTACGCCGTTGATCTTCCTGCGGGGGCCAAAAAGGCTACAATGGACGAGTTCAAAGCTTTGGCTGACGGTAAGCCTGTGAAAGTAGAAATTCTCGATCTGGAAAAGCCTGTGTCCGCCGAACTCGTTTGGAGTTGGAAGAAGGGCACCATTACCGGTAAAGCCGATATCGGCGGCAAAACGATCGACGTGAAAACAAAACTCACCTTCAAGGGCGATAAGGCCTGTTCTGCCGGTAAAGGCGAAAAGCCAAGCTGCCACTTTATCTATATCGATGGCGACAAGTTCTACGAAGTTCGCGATGACATGAAAGTCCATGCTGTCTCGACCGTCGGGTTCGCAGTCCATCCCGCAGCTCCCGACCTCCGCACTTATGGAGCTCGGTCCGATCCCGCTGCTCCCGTTGCCCTGAAAGCGGCGCTGTAGCTTCCATCATCCCTGCGGTAATTGCCGGACGGCAAGGGCCGGTCATCCGACAGCGCCAAAAGCTGATATGCGGCCGCCGCCGTCGACAAGCCACGCCGATACAGCCGGGCTTGTGTTCCTGGCTTTTGAAGTCCTATGGCAGACTAGAACCGTTCGGTTCTTCTCAGCGATCCAGAAAATGATCGAAGTAAATCTTGGGGATGGGGTAAGCGTAGACGCCTCGATCGACAAAGCCGCGCCTGTAGAGGCAATTTCTGAGCGCCGCGTTATAGTACAGGCTCTGCGGATCCGGTGACCCGCGTCGCCATGAGCCTGCCTCCGGCACGCACCACTGAAGAGCTTTATCGTATCGAGAGAGGAAGGTGGCGTCTGTGTCGACGCGTACGCCGCTGTAGGATTGATAGTTTGAAGGAGATTCTGCGGCCGAAATACAGCCCAGGCTAAGTGCAACGCCAACGACTGCCATCAATCTCATTGGGTTTAGTTCTCCTCTGGTTGATCATCGAAGTAATCGAGCGGGAGGTTATTTGTTTCGACGCCTGCGGGCAAGAGGGTTGGGCTGCTAGAGCAATTCTAGGAAAAGTGTGAATCGGTTTTCCGTCCCGGAGTGCGTAAAAACAAAAACTTAGAGCGGTTTCTGCGCTTCCATGAAAAAGCTGAACCGCTCTAGGTGTGAGCTTTCGGGAGGTTGTCCATTCGGAGCGGATCGAGGAGACTGGAGCTACCACATCTCGAGTCGGAGGGATCGCCGCGAATGAACATTCATAAGAATGCCCGACTGA